>CALEOJ010000378.1 GCA_937910425.1 uncultured candidate division WPS-2 bacterium | reverse complement strand
GTCGAAGGGTGAGGGTGGCCGTTCGTGCCGGGCGCGGCGGTCGAGCGCCGCGTGGCGATCGGCTCGTACGGGTGTACCGCGGGGCCGGTGTACGTCGCCTGCGGCCGGATGAGCCGGTTGTGCGCGAACTGCTCCAGCACGTGCGCGGTCCAACCCGCAATGCGCCCACAGGCGAACATGCAGGTGAACTCGTCGGCCGGGATGCCGAGGCTCGAGAGCGTCGGCGCGGTGTAGAACTCGACGTTCGCGTAGATCTGCTTGCCGGGCTTCTGCTCGCGCAGCACCTTGTCGGCCGCGTCTTCGAGCGCGCGCGCGATCAGGTACCACTTCGTGTGCGATTTCTCGGTCAGGTTCTTCGCCATCTGCTCGAGCTGCGCGGCGCGCGGGTCGCGGATCTTGTACTCGCGGTGCCCCATCCCCATGATCTTCTCGTGTCGCGCGAGCAGGTCGCGGACGTACGGCTCGGCCTTCTCCGGCAAGCCGATCTCCTCGAGGTGCACCATGACCTTGCTCGGCGCGCCACCGTGCAAATCGCCGGCGAGCGTCGAGACCGCGGACGTCACCGCGCAGTAGATGTCGGCACCGGTCGACGCGGTAACGCGTGCCGAAAACGTCGATGCGTTGAACGAGTGGTCGGCCAGCAGCACCAGATAGGTGTCGAGGGCCTGCTCGGCCTCCGGGGTCGGAAGCTCACCGGTGCGCATGAAGAGGAAGTTCGCGGCGGTGCTCAGCTTCGGATCGGGAGCGATCGGCTCGAAGCCGCGGCGCATGCGGTCCCAAGCGGCGACGATCGTCGGGAACTTCGCGATCAAGTCGATCGCCGTCTCGACCGAGGTCTCGTGCGAACCGTCGGGGCGGTGCGGGATGAACTGCGAGATCGCGGAGACCCCGGTGCGCAGCACGTCCATCGGCCAGGCATCGCGCGGGATCGCGTGCAGCATCGCGAGGAGCCCGGACGGGAGCGCCCGGCGCGCGGTGAGGCGCGCGTTCAGGTCGATCAGCTCCTGGTGCGTCGGGAGCTGCCCGAACAGCAGGAGGTGCATGACCTCTTCGAAGCTGGCGTTCTCGGCCAGGTCGTGGATGTCGTAGCCGCGATAGGTGAGCCGGCCCGCCTCCCCCTCGACGTTGCTGAGGACCGTTTCGCCAACGACGACGCCTTCGAGGCCAGGATTCACTACCGTGGACATGGGCGGAAGGATTCTCGACGGGCGGCGTCTCTCCCACGCGCATCTTTTGCCGCCGGACGAGAGGGCTCGCAGCGACGAAAGTCTTAACTGGGATCTCCACCGGTGCCCAGCTCAGCGGGGCGCCTCGCGCGTTCGCTCAGGAGGTCTCATGAGCCGTCCGGTTCTCAATCGCCGCAAGTTCGTCACCATCGCGGGGGCCGGCAGTGCCGCCGCGGTGTTCGGAATCCCGGCCTACATCCCGCGGGTCGGCGAGGCGGCCGACGCGATCAAGATCGGTCTGCTCGAACCGTACACCGGCGTCTACGCGGGGCCGGCCGAGAACGAGACCCATGGCTTCGAGATGGCTGCCGACGCGTGGAACAAGCGCGGCGGGATCATGGGCCGCAAGATCGAGCTGGTCAAGGAAGACGAGCAGAACGACCCCGGCGTCGCCGCCCAGAAGGCCCGTAAGCTGGTCAACCAGGACAAGGTCGCGGCGCTCTGCGGCACGGTGTCGAGCGGCGTCTCGCTCTCGGTCGCCGGCGTCGCGAACACGCTCGGCACGCTCTTCATGGACTCGGGTGGGCACAGCGACGACGTGACCGGCAAGAGCTGTCACTGGAACGTCTTCCGCACCTGTCACAGCACCTGGATGGAGACGCACGCGACGGGGTACTCGCTGCAGAAGCGTTTCGGCAAGAAGTGGTTCTTCATCACGCCGGACTACGCGTACGGTCACTCCCTCGAAGCCGGCTTCAAGGACGTGCTCGCGCACAACGGCGGCAGCATCGTCGGCAACGAGCTCACGCCGCTGGGAACCACCGACTTCAGCTCGTACCTCACCAAGATCGATGCGGCGAAGCCCGACCTCGTGCTCGTCTTCGTGCAAGGCGACGACTACACGAACTGCCTCAAGCAGATGAACCAGTTCGGGCTGCTCAAGAAGTACCCGGTCGGCGGTCCGCAAGTCGAGCTCGAGCCGCTGCTCGGCCTCGGTCCGGAAGCGCGCCAAGGCTACTGGGGCGTCGAATGGTACTACAAGAGCGAGAAGACGCTGGGCAAGAATAACAAGGTGGCTCAGGAGTTCGTCGCCGAGTCGATCAAACGCTACGGCCGCCCGCCGACGGCGCGCAACGCCTTCGGGTACATCACGCTGGATCGCCTGGCACACGCGATGAACGACGCCAAGAGCGTCGATCCCGTGAAGGTCGCGCGCGCGATCGAGGGCGTCCATTTCACCTCGATCTTCGCCGGCAGCGCCTACTACCGCAAGGAGGACCACCAGCTGATGTGGCCGATGTGGGTCGCGAAGATCCGGCCGAACGGGACGCCGGGTGACAAATACGACCTGTTCGACGTGACCGACATCAACGCGGCGGAAGCCGTCGAGCAGACGATCGCGCAAAAAGAGGCGGTCTGCAAGCTGGGTTACCCCGGCGCGTAACACCGCATGATCGAGCACATCGGGCCCCAGCTCTTCAACGGGCTGGTGCTCGGCGCGTTCTACGCGATCGTCGCACTCGGGCTCTCGCTCATCATGAACCTCACCGGCACCATCAACATGGCGCACGGGAGCTTCATGACGCTCGCGGGTTACCTCGCGTACACGATGGTGCTCCGCAAGGTCCCGTTTGGGTGGGCGCTGATCTTGGCGCCGCTGATCGCGGTCCTCGTCGGGATCATCGTAGAGCGGACGCTGGTGCGTCCGCTCTACAAGCGCGAGCCGTTTTATAGCCTGCTGATGACCTTCGGACTCTCGCTGATGGCGGAGGAGGCCTTCCGCCTGATCTGGGGACCGAACGGCGTGCCGTTTTCGCCGCCGCCGGCGCTCGCGGGCGCGGCGAGCTTGGGTTTCATGCAGTTTCCGACCTTCCGCATCTTCATCGTCGTCGTACTCCTGATCGCGATCGCGGCGCTCGCGCTGTTCCTCACCCGCACGCGCTTCGGCCTGCGGCTGCGCGCCGCCGTGCAGGACACCGAGATGATCGCGGCGCTGGGGACGAACACGCAGGTCCTGTACGCGGTGAATTTCAGCCTCGGCATCTTCCTGGCCGGGATCGCGGGCGTCCTGGCGGGCGGGATGCTCGGGCTCTCGCCGACCAGCGGCAACGCGCTGCTCATGCCGGCGTTCGTCACGGTGATCATCGGCGGGATGGGCAGCCTGTTCGGCAGCATCGTCGGCGGCCTGTTGGTCGGGATCGCGATCTCGATGACGACGCTGTTCATCCCGGCTGCGAGCGAAGTCTCGATGTACGTGCTGATGGCGATCGTCTTGCTGGTGCGGCCGCGCGGCCTCTTCGGAGAAGAGGGCATCTTCGGGTGACCGCACGCAAGGAGCTTCTCCTCTCAGCGGCCGTCGTCGTGCTGTTCGCGTTCGGCCCCTGGATCTCGCCGCTGATGCATCTGGACGTCTCGATCGTGAGCGGCGTGCTGGTGATCGCGATCGCGGTGATGAGCGTCAACCTGCTGCTCGGGTACACCGGGCTGCCCGCGTTCGGCAACGCGGCCTACTTCGGCCTCGGCTCCTACGGGGCGGCCCTCTCCGTCAAGTACTTCCAGGTACACTTCGCCGAGGCGATCGTCATCGGCACGGTCGCCGGCCTGCTCGGCGGCCTCATCCTCGCGCCGTTCCTCTTGCGCCGGCGCGGGATTTACTTCGGGCTGCTCTCGATCGCGTTCGGGCAAGTCTTCTACTTCATCGCGTACCGCTACACGGACGTGACCGGGGGTGAGGACGGCATGCAGGTTCCGCGGCCGCTCTTCGTGCTCGCGAATGCCCACGCGACGGTGAGCGACTTCGGGTTCTACTATGTCGCGCTGGCGTTCTTCGTGATCGCGGTGATCGCGTTCCGCACGATCGTGCGTTCGCCGTTCGGCCGGACGCTGATCGCGATCCGGCAGAACGAACCGCGCGTTCGCTACCTCGGGCTCAACACCGATCGGTTCATCTTTGTCGCGCTGCTCATCTCCTCGACGATGGCCGGCCTGAGCGGCGCGCTCTCCGGGCTGCTCATCAACTTCGCGTTTCCGCTCCAGCTCGACTGGCACCAGTCGGGCTACTTCGTGCTCTCGATGATCCTGGGCGGTGCGGGAACCGTGTGGGGGTCGCTGGTCGGCGCGTTCATCTACGTGATCGGGAACGACATCATTTCGACGATCACTTCGTGGTGGCAGATCTTCCTCGGCGCGCTGTTCGTCGCATGCGTCCTTTTCTTTCCGCGCGGGATCCTGGGGACGCTCCAAGCGCTCGGGCGCCGCGCGCCGCAGGCGTTCGGCGACGACGACGACGACGATCACGCGGCGTTCGATCCGCACGCGGTGCCGGAGGCCGGCCGTGGCGTCTGACGGCGTGCTGCTCGAAGCCACCGGTATCACGAAGGTGTTCGGCGGCGTGCGGGCCGTCGACGACGTCTCGCTGCAGGTTCGCGAAGGGACGATCCACGCGCTCATCGGGCCGAACGGCGCGGGCAAGACGACGTTCTTCAACGCGATCTCGGGGTTCGCGTTCCCCGAGCGCGGTCGCGTGACGTTCCGCGGCACCGACGTGACGCGGCTGGTCAACTGGCGGCGGATCGCGATGGGGATGGGGCGGACGTTCCAGACGCCCAGCATCTTCCCCGAGCTCAGCGTCGACGCCAACATCCGGCTCGGCGTGAGCGCGCACGCGAAGCAGGCGTTCCGGCTGCGCGCACCGCGCGGCGAGGCGAAGGCGGCGGTCGACGGCCGCGTCGACGAGTTGCTCGGCTTCGTCAATCTGATCGCGCAGCGCGACCGGCCGCTGGCAGAGCTCGCGCACGGTTCGCAGCGGCTGTGCGAGATCGCGATGAGCCTGTCGACCGATCCGGTCCTGGTGCTCCTCGACGAGCCGATGGCCGGGCTCGCGGAGGCCGAGACCGACCGCATCATCGGCGTGATCCGCGACCTGCGCGTCCGTCTCGGGCTGACGGTGCTGTTCGTCGAGCACAACATGCGCGTCGTGCTGAGCCTCGCCGACCGTATCACGGTGCTCGATCGCGGAAAGCTGCTCGCCGAGGGGACGCCGGCGGAGATCGCCGCGAACGAAGCGGTCCGCAGCGCGTACCTCGGTGAAGGCGTGCTCGATCATGTCTAAACCGCTGCTCGCACTGGACGGCGTCTGCACCAACTACGGCAAGATCCGCATCCTGCGCGACGTCTCGCTGACGGTCGGCGAAGGCGAGGTCGTGGCGCTGCTCGGGCTCAACGGTGCCGGCAAGACGACGACGATGCGCAGCATCCTCGGCCTCACGCCGCCGCTCGCCGGCACGGTGAAATACGCCGGGCAGAACATCACCGGCTGGCCGGCCTACCGGGTCGCGCGGCTCGGCGTCGGGTACGTCCCCGAAGGCCGCCGGATGTTCAAGGACTTGAGCACGCTCGAGAACCTGCAGCTCGCTGAAAACGGGCGCGGGGGCGCGTGGACGATCCCGCGCGTGTTCGAGCACCTTCCGAAGCTCGCCGAGCTGCGCTCGCGCAAGGCCGGTCGCCTCTCCGGCGGCGAGCAGGAGATGCTCGCGATCGGGCGCGCGCTGGTGGCGAACCCGCACCTGCTGCTGGTCGACGAGCCCTCGCAAGGGCTCGCACCGCTCATCGTCGAGGACGTCTACCGCATCCTCGGCGAGCTCAAGCAGACCGGGGTCGCGATCCTGATCGTCGAGCAGAACGCGCTGCTGGCGCTGAAGATCGCCGACCGCGCCTACGTCCTCGACAGCGGCCGCATCGTCCACTCCGGCGCCGCCGCCGAGCTCGCCGCCGACCGCGACCGCATCCGCACCCTCATGGGCCTCGACGTCGCACCGACCGGCTGAGACGGGCCCATGCGAGATGCGGCGTCGGTTCTCGTTACGCTGCTGACGGTCTTGGCGCTCGGTGCGTCCGTGACGGATGCCGCGGCGGCCGCGGAGGCGACGACGGGGACGATCGCGGGCAGCGTTCTGGCGCTGGACGGTTCGGCGATCGGCGGTGCGACGATCGTGGTCACCGCGCCGAACGACCGGCACGCGACGACGAGCGATGCGCGCGGTCACTTCACGATCCTCGGGATCGACGCCGGGACGTACACCGTCTCAGCCGACGCGCGCGGATACCAGGCGGCAGCGCACAGCAACGTCGTCGTGCTGCCCGGGGAGAGGCAGCGCGTCGACTTCCGGCTCGCCACCGGACACGTGGTGATCGGCGGCGTGCGATCGCGAGCGAGCGCGTTCGCGGTCGGTTCGCCCTCGGCAGTGTTCGCGGTTACCGGTGATGCTGCGCGCGCGTCTTCACCCGCGGCGTCGTCCGCGCTGGCGACCTACTCGGCGCGAACGGTGCAAGGCGCGATCGCCGCCGTCCCCGGCGTGCAGCTGGACGCCTTCGCGAACGCGATCCTGCGCGGCGGCAAGGTCGACGACGCGCTCTTCGACTTCGATTCCGTGCCGGTACCGCAGGGATTGATCGCGGAGCCGGGCGGCAACGTGATCGGCGCCCAACTCCCGACGACCGGGATCGCGACGACGACCGTGACGCTCGCGGGATACCAGGCCGAAGGCGACAACGCGCTCGGCGGGATCGTCAACCAGATCCCGGCCGTCGGTGCGTACCCCGCTCGCACGACGTTCGAGATCGGTGCGGGAGCCGGCGCGCGCGAGCAGCAAGTTGCGCTGACGAGCCTGTGGGCGACGCAGGACTTGCGCTGGCGCTATGCGTTCGCAGCGACGACCAGCAGCCGCGAGTTCGCGTACGGAGACGGAAGGACGTTCTACCCCAGCGAGGCCGGGACGTACGGGCTCGCGATGCAGCGCCGCAGCGCCTCGTCGGTCTCGGGGAACGTCCACTTCCGCGCGACGCCGAGCGATGATCTCTCCGTGACCGCGCTGGTTGCCGCGGCGAGCTACGACCAATACGGAACGCCGTACGCGGGCCAGACCTTCGGCGCGTTCGGAGACGCGAGCGCCTTCGGCGCCGGCGATCCCAACGCGCCGGTGCGTACGCCTGCGCGCGTGCGCGGAACGCTGGACGTCGTGAAGCTGCAATGGACGCACGCGACACCGCACGGGCTTACCCGAATGCAGGCATACGGCTCGCAGTTCGGATCGGTCTCGGGCGGGCCGTTCTGGGACGATCTGTCGTTTCCGGACGGCCCGATTTCCCTGGCCGCGACGCAGGGCGGGCGCGTCGCCGGGTTGTCGTATGACGCCGACCTCGCCGGAAGCGACCGGCACCAGGTCAAGTACGGCGCCGGCTACCGGACGAGCACGACGTTCCTGGACGAACTCGTCCCGACCGCGAACGAGCGCATCCGCTCGCGACCGACGATCTTCTCCACCCTCGCGTACGCCGGCGACACGTGGACGATCGCGCCGCGCGTCGATCTCAGCGCTACGGCCCGTTTCACCTCGGTGCACATCGTGCCCAGCAACGGCTTCGCGTACGACGTGCGGGCGCTCGATCCGCACGCGTCGGCGGTGTACCGGCTCGGCGCGGACCTCGCGCTGCGCGCGACGTTCGACCACACCACCGTCGCCCCGAAACCGTTGCAAGCCGACCGCACCGACTCGACCGGCCCCGCAGTGTTCGTCCCGCTCGGTCCGGAGACGCAGAGCGCGTTCACCTACGCGCTCGAAGGCGGCGGCCGGACGCAGTTCCGCTTGACGTTTTTTTCGGAGCGCGAGCTGAACCGCATCGACGTGCTGCCGGTCAACTTTCGTTCGATCGTGAGCCAGGGAAAGAGTCCGAGCGCGGTCGGCGTCCCGACGAACGCCGGCGAGCTGCGCGCGCGCGGGTTCGACGCGTGGCTCAAGCGCGGCCGCCTGACGTTCAGCGCGACCGCGCTGCGCGGTGCGTCGTCGAGCGCTTCGCAGTTCGCGTACAACGGCCTGAACGCCGCGGCGGTCGCGGCCGGACATCTCTTTCCGCTCGGGTACGTCCCCGATCTCTCGGCGATCGCCTCGTTCGAGATGCCGGTCGGGCCGCGCGTGCGGGTCTCGCCGACCGTGTCGTTCGAATCCGGCTACCGCTACGGGAACGGGAAGGCGATCTGGACGTTCGACGCGACCGGCCGTCCCGTTGCGGTACCGAACGACAACCACGTCAACCCCGGCTACAGCTACTACTTCCTGCGCGATCCGGCCGCGCCGTTCGACGCCGCGAGCAATCCGTACGTCGGAACGCTCGGCACGCCGGAGGGAGCCGATCCGAACACGCTGCGTTCGCCGCCGCAGACGCTGGTCTCACTCCACATCGAAGCCGACGTCGCGCCGCGACTCACCGCGATTCTCGACGTGGTGAACCTGTTCGCAGCGGCGAGCCCCACGCAGTTGCAGGGCAACCCGTACCTCATCGGTCCGCCCGGCTACGCCGGCGGCGACCCCTCCTACGCCGCCTGGTACGCCCAGTATCTCGGCGGCGGTTCGTACGTGCTCGGCAACGGCGTCCCGACCAACGACGGGCGCACCCAAGCCCTGCCATGGACGTACGGCCGCGGCGGCTACGTCCCGCAGAGCTACCCCGCAGCACGCTCGGTCGAGCTCATGCTACGCTACCGGTTGTGAGGCGGCCAGAGAAAATCCGCGGCGTGGCGCTAGCGAAAAAAGAGAAGCCCGCCATGAGCGGGCTTCTCCGTGTGGTGGGCCACCGCCGCGGCCCCATGCCCGACAAGCGGGAGACTGCGCCATGGTAGCTTTCGCGAGCTACTCCGTAAAGAGAGGCTCAATCTTGGCCGCACCATCCGCATACGAGCGGATGGCGCTCGACCTCGCCGCCAACGATACTGGATCTTGTGGGGATCCTTCGAGCCGCCCCTTGCCTCGGCCGTGAAGTACCGAATTCGGTTGATCGCAACCGAATTCGGGAGTAAACGCCGACACAGAGCATCGATGTCAAGCCACTTATACGGAGTGTCCTTTACGGCTCCGTAGTAAAGGTTGAAGCCATCGACGTAAATATTCGTTCGAATCGATACACCCGTACAAGGCAAGACCGCCTTACGGCGGTCTGCACCCTCGCGCCGAAGCTTGAGGGGGATTGTAAGCCAATCGTACCCTGCCCCGGAAACCGCCGTGAATACCTAAGAACGGGCCGTCCGCAGCAAAGTCGTTCACTCTCGCCCAAGCGGACCCGTTCTTCGCAACCCTGAGGCGCTGGTCGGCCGTCGTGGAGCTCGTGACGAGGACGACTGACGTCAGGCAGCTACACCCTTTCTTCGTCGGCGAGGTGACGGGGACCGATCTGCGGGCGCTCGACGAGCACGGGATCGACGAGATTCGTTCGATGATGGACCGCTATGCCGTGCTGGTCGTGCGGGAGCAGCCGTTCGCGGACGCCGAACAGGTCGAGTTCGCGCGGCGGCTCGGCGGCGGCGAGATCGTCACCAAGGTCGGGCGCAGCGTGATCGACCATGCCGCGCGGCTGACCGAGCCCGGGATGACCGACATCTCCAACCTCGATGAAAATCAGCAGATCATCGCCCGCGACGACCGCCGCCGGATGTACTCGCTCGGCAACCGCCTGTGGCACACCGACTCGTCGTTCCAAAACCCGATCGCGCGCTACTCGATGCTCTCGGCGAAAGAGGTCCCGAGCGCGGGCGGCGAGACCGAGTACGCCGACATGCGCGCCGCCTACGACGCACTGCCGGCTGCGCTCAAGGCGGAGATCGAAGAGCTGCGCGCGTTTCATTCGATCATCTACTCGCGCTCGACGATCGGGTTCACCGACTTCAGCGACGCGGAGCGCGCGCAGTTTCCCGGCGCCGAGCAGCCGTTGGTGCGCGTCCATCCCGGTTCCGGCCGCACGAGCGTCTACCTCGCCTCGCACGCTTCGCACGTGATCGGTTGGCCGGTCCCGGAGGGCCGCATCCTGCTGCGCGAGCTGATGGCGCTCGCGACGCTACCGCAGTTCGTGTACCGCCGCACCTGGCGCACGGGGGACTTTGTCATCTGGGACAATCGCTGCACGATGCACCGCGGGCTCCCATTCGACGAGGCGACGCAGCGGCGCGACCTGCGGCGCGTTACGACGGTCGACGTCGCACCTACGGCAGTGAGGGTCTGAGCGGGATCCTACGCGTCGTCGACGGCGCTGATCGTTACGATGTGGTCGACGCTGACCTCGACGTTGTGGGCGACGCGCTCGCCACGCACCGTGTTGAGCCGCACGAGCCGCGCTTCGAGTGTCGCGGCGAAGCCCGCACGGATCGCGCGGTATCCGTCCTCGTTCGTCGTCAGCCGGTGGCCGTCGCTCAGGAAGACGTCATAACGCTTCATGCGTTCATTCTACTCTGAAAGCGAGCGCTACGTCGAGGCGGCGACGCGGACGGCGCTGCCGAGGTAGGCGGCGCGCATCTCTTCGCTCTGGAGGAGCGTTCCGGCGTCGCCGCTGAGCGCGACGCGTCCCGTCTCCAGGACGTAGGCGCGGCGCGCGATCTGCAGCGCGAGGTGCGCGTTCTGCTCGACCAGGAGGACGGTCGTTCCGTCGCGGGCGATCCGGGCGATCGTCTGCATCACGTCCTTGACCACGAGTGGGGCGAGCCCGAGCGAGGGCTCGTCGAGGAGCAGCAGCTTCGGCCGCGCCATGAGCCCGCGCGCGATCGCGAGCATTTGCTGCTCGCCGCCGGAGAGCGTCCAGCCCAGCTTCGCGGCGAGCCCGCGCAGCTTCGGGAACATCGTCAGAACTTCGTCCACGTCGCGCTCGATCTCGACGCGGCGCGCGCGCCGCGCGGTCGCGCCGAGACGCAGGTTGTCGAGCACGGTGAGCCCCGGAAAGATGCGGCGGCCTTCGGGGACGTGCGCGATCCCAAGCGCGACGACGTCCTCGGGATCGAGCCCGTCGAGCGAACGCCCGTCGAAGCGCACCTCGCCCGCGGCCGGCGCGATTACGCGCGAGATCACCTTGAGCGTGGTGCTCTTGCCCGCCCCGTTCGCGCCGAGGAGCGAGACGATCTCGCCTTCGGCGACGTCGAGCGAGATGCCGTGCAGCGCTTCAACCGCGCCGTAGCGCGCGACGAGCCCCTCGATCTCAAGCAGCATCGAGCGTCCCCCCGAGGTACGCGGTGATGACGTCGGGGTTACGCGCGATCTCCGCAGGCTGGCCTTCGGCGATGTGCTGGCCGAAGTTGAGGACGGTGATGCGGTCGCTGACGGACATCACGAGGTTCATGTCGTGCTCGATCAGCAGCAGCGTCGTGCCGCGCTCGCGGATGCTGCGCAGCAGCACGACCAGCGTATCGGTCTCGGCCGGGTTCATTCCGGCAGCCGGTTCGTCGAGCAGCAGCAAGCGCGGCTCGCTCGCGAGCGCGCGCGCGATCTCGACGCGCCGCTGGTCGCCGTACGGCAAGCTGCGCGCCGACGCACCCGCGACGTGCTCGAGCCCGACGAACCGCAGGAGCTCGTGCGCCTTCTCGCGCGTCTCGCGCTCCTCGCGCGCGGTCGCACCGCCCGGTAGGAGCGCGCCGACAAAGCCGACGCGCGTGCGGACGTGGCGGCCGATCATCACGTTCTCGACGACGCTCAGGTCGCCGAACAACCGAATGTTCTGGAACGTGCGAGCGACGCCGAGCCGGGCGATCGCGTGCGCGGGAAGCCCGGCCAGCTCGCCGCCGTCGAAGCGGATCGAGCCGCCGTCGGCGCGGTACAGCGCCGAGATCACGTTGAGCGTCGTCGTCTTGCCGGAACCGTTCGGCCCGATGAGCGCGTGAACGTCGCCCGCCCGCACGGTCATGTTGAGCGCGTTCACGGCCGTGACACCGCCGAAACGCTTCACCAGGCCGCGCACCTCGAGCAGGCCGCTCGCCGCCGCCGCGACGTCGTCGGCGCTGCTCATGCCGCGTCCGGCCGGCGCGTGAATCGCGTTCGGAGCGTGTCGAGCAAACCGACCAGACCGCGGGGCATGAAGACGACCATCGCGACGACGGCAGCGCCGTACACCATGATGTACGACGTCTTGAGCGGACGCAGGACCTCCGGCAAGAACCACAGCAGCACCGCGCCGAGGATCGCGCCGCTGATCGACGCTGAGCCGCCGACGATGAGCATCACCAGGAACACGACGGACTGGTCGAACGAGTACGAGTCGGGGCTGATGAACTTCGTCAAGTGGGCCAGGAGGCTGCCCGCCAGGCCGGCGTACGCGCCCGCCAGCACGAACGCGATGATCTTGTAGCGCGTCGCGTCGATCCCGGTCGCGCGCGCGGCGATCTCGTTCTCACGGATCGCTTCGAGTGCGCGGCCGACCCGGGTCGTCTTGATCCGCCACGCGACGTACGCGCATGCGAGGACGGCCACCAGAACGATGTAATAGTACCGGCCATAGCTGTCGAAGACGAACGACCCGATCTGCGGCGGGGGGATGTTGCCCATCCCGTCGCTGCCATTGGTGACGCTCTTCCAATTGATCAGCACGAGCTGGGTGATGATACCGAAGCCGATCGTCGCCAGCGCGAGGTAGTGCCCGGAGAGGCGCAGGCAGGGATAGCCGACCGCGAGGCCGACCAGCGCGCTCATCATCATCGCCGCACCCATCGACGGCCAGGCCGGCCAGCCGAGATTCGTCGTGAGCCAGCCCGACGTATACGCTCCGATCCCGAGGAACGCGGCTTGAGCGAGAGAGAGCTGGCCGGCGAAACCGAGCAAAATCCCCAAACCCATCACCACGATCGCATAGATGCCCGCGGTATCGACGAGCGAGAGCAGATAGTCGGAATGCACGAAGGCAGGCAACAGCGCGAGGACCGCGATCAGGACCGCGATCGCGACAGGGCGAGATGCGCCACCCTTCGACGAGCTCAGGGTGACATTGGGGCCGCTCAGGGTGACATTGGGGTTGGACGTCACGCCTTCTCCGCCACGCGTTCGCCGAACAGGCCCTGCGGGCGCACGAGCAGCACGCTGATCAGGATGATGAACGCGATCGCGTCGACGTAGGCCGACGAAATGTAGAAGCCGCCGAACGTTTCGATCACCCCGATCGCGAGCCCGCCGACGATCGCGCCGGGGATGCTGCCGAAGCCGCCCACGATGCTCGCCGCAAACGCTTTGAGCGCGATGAGCGCGCCCATCTCCTTGGTGACCGTGAAGAGCGGCGCGACGAGGAGCCCGGAGATCGTGCCGAGCAGCGCGCTGTAGACGAAGGTGATCGCGACGATGCGGCCGACCCGGACCCCGACCAGCCGCGCGGTAGCGCGGTCCTGGGCGGTGGCCCGCATCTGCTTGCCGAGCGTCGTGCGCTCGAACAAGAAGAACTGGAAGGCGATCAGCACCGCGGTGACGCCGATGATCAGCAAGTCCTGCGGGCGGATGTGGAGCGGACCGACCGAGATCGTGTCCACCGCAAAGAGGCTCGGCATCACGATGGGTTGGCTGCCCCAGATCATTTGCGCTGCGTTTCGCAGGAAGATCGAGACGCCGATCGTCGAGATGACGACCGGCATCCAACCTCGATCGCGCAGCGGGTGGTAGGCAATCCGGTTGAACAGCAGCCCGAAGCCAACCATGAGCACGAGCACGAGCAGGTACACGCCGACGATCGGCAGCTGCCAGTGCACGACCGTGCCGAACACCGTGATCGCCGGCAGCAGGAACGTCACCGCAATGTACGAGGGGAACATGACGAACTCGCCCTGGGCGAAGTTCACCACGCCGACCGCGTTGTAGATCAGCACGAATCCGAGCGCGACGAGCGCGTATATCGACCCGAACGCCAAACCGCTGACCAGCAGCTGCATGTTGGCGACCGGGTCGAAGTGCATCAGCCGGAGACCTTCTTGACGAGGTGCAGCTTACCGTCTTGATTCTGGCCGATCGAGACGGAGTGCACCATGTTGCCCTCGGCGTCAGCGCTGAACGTCCCCAGGACACCGTCCCAGTTCTTGATCCCCTTCAGCGACGCGATCGTCTGCTTCGGATCGGTTCCCTTCTGTTTCTTGTACGTGTCGGCGAGCATGTATACCGCGTCGTAGACCCAGCCGGAGCCGGTTCCGACGTCGGGCAGGTGATGGTACTTGCGAAAGAACGAAGTCAGGAAGTGCGTCGCGACGTTCGAGTTGAAGCCGACGATGAAGTCGACGGCGCAGTAGGTGCCGTACGCGTCCTTGCCGGCGACCTCCATCGCGGTCTGGTTTCCGAGCGAGGGCGAGCCGACGATCGGAACGTTGAGAGCGAGCGAATGGACCTGTTTCAAGATGATCGCGGTGTCGCTCGGGTTCTGGATGTACATCAAAACGACGTCCGGCGCCGCCTGCTTGATCTTGAGGATCTCGGCCGTGAAATCTTTGGCGTCCTTCGGATACTGCTCGTTGGCGACGGGCTCCATCCCCAACTTCTTGAGGCTCTGGACGATCTGGTCAGCGCCGCCGACGCCGAACGCGTCGCTGGCGTGCAGGATCGCGATCTTCTTGCCCTTCTTGTCCTTCACGGCGAAGTTCGTCATGCCCGCGCCGGTGATGCCGTCCGAACCGCGCAGCCGGAACATCCCCGGAACGCCGAGCTGGGTGTTCTTCACGGCCGTCCCGCCGGTCATCCAGGGAATCTCGTGCGTCTTCATCACCGGAGCCATCGCCTGAACCTGGGTCGAGAGCACCGGACACACGATCGCGACGACGTTCTCGCCGAGCAGCTTGTTCAGCGCCGACACGGCGGATTGATTGTCGTTCGTCGCGTCTTCTTCGACGATCTCGAACGGGCGGCCGCCGTACACCTTGTCGGGTCGCGCGTTGATCTCTTCGACCGCGAGCGCCGCCCCCTCGTGCTCCTGTTGGCCGAGTAGCGCGTTCGAGCCCGTCAGGCACGGGATCGTGCCGAGCCTGATCGGCTCGGGCGCAGCACCGACGATCGCGGGAAAGCCGATAGCGGCGCCCGCCGCGACGGCCCCCGTCGTCGCAAGAAAGTTCTTCCGGTCGAGTCTCACGGTGCGGGTTCCTTTCAGAATCGGGCAGGCTCCGCCGCTAAAACGACGGGCCGATGCGGTTGATCGCGAAATCGCGGAAGCCGAGCGCTTCCGCCGCGGGCTCGCGGCCGTTGGCCGCCTCGATGATCCAGTCGAAGATCTCGTCGCCGACTTGCTCGAGCGTGCGCGTTCCGTCGACGATCGTGCCGGCGTTGACGTCCATGTTCTCGCGCATCCGCTCGAACATCGTCGTGTTGGTCGCCACCTTGATCACCGGCGCGATCGGTGAGCCGGTCGGCGTGCCGCGCCCGGTGGTGAACACGACCACCTGCGCGCCGCCCGCGATCATCCCGGTAAGCTGCTCGATGTCCTGACCCGGCGTGTCCATCACGACCAACCCGCGTTCGCTGGGCCGATCTGCGTACTCGACGACCTCGCGCAGCGCGGACGAGCCGCCTTTGTACGCGGCCCCGAGCGACTTCTCTTCGATCGTCGTCAAGCCGCCGGCGATGTTCCCCTGGGTCGGGTTTCCGCCGCGAATGTCGACGTGCATCGCGCGCGCTCGCGCTTCGACGCGCTCGATCATCTCGTAGAGTTTCGCCGCGACCGGTTCGCTCGCACGCTCCGCGAGCAAATGTTCGGCTCCGACCAGTTCGGGGACCTCGGCCAGAATGACCGTCCCGCCTTCGGCCACGACGCGGTCGCTGCAGTATCCGAGCGCCGGGTTCGCGGTGATCCCCGAGAAGCCGTCGCTCCCGCCGCATTCCGTGCCGACGATCAACGCGCTGAGCGGGCACGCGGTCCGTTCGTGCGCCGCCGCTTCGCGCAGCAGCTCCTGCGCGATCGCGACGCCGCGCGCAATCGTCTCGGTCGTTCCGCCCGACTCCTGGATCCCGATCACCTCGACGCGTTGGCCGCGCGCGGCGATCTCTTCGGCCAGCGCCTTCGACTCGTTCGTCTCGCAGCCAAGCCCGACGACGAGCACCGCGGCGACGTTGGGATTCGCCGCGAACCCGGCCATCGTTCGCTTCGTCTGCTCGAAGTCGGCACCGACCTGCGCGCATCCGGTGGGATGCCCGATCGTGATCACGTCCGGCACCTTGCGTCCGATCAGCTCGACCACGTGGTTCGCGCACATCACCGAGGGCAGCACGACGACGTGGTTGCGAACGCCGACGGTGCCGTTCGCGCGCTTGTAGCCCAGGAAGGTCCGTTCGCTCATGATGATCCCTTGGCAAGGTCGCCGCGTCCGCGCGTGCCCTCGACGTTGTGGACGTGGACGTGCTCGCCGGGAGCGATCGGTCCGGTCGCGCGACCAATGACCTGACCGTACTTGCGGATCAGCGCACCGCCGGCGATCGGACGCGTCGCGAATTTATGGCCGGTCGGGATCTCGGTCGCGACGCTTACCCCGGCGCCGTCGCCGAAGCGGACGGCAGTCCCCGCCGCGAGGGGCCGCAAGGCGACCGCGACGTCGTCGTCATCCTTCAAGTGCAGGGCAGCCCCGTCGTCCGAAAGCGGCATGTGCGCGCTAGGAATCGTCAGGTCACCGGACAACTCCTGCCGCGATGGACGCGATCGGGGTTCAGCGGCGCCTCCACGCGCACGTCGTCGATGCGCTCGTGCCGATGATCGCGAGCGGTGAGCTTGCCCCCGGCAGCTTGCTGCCGACCGAGCCTGAG
Organism: uncultured candidate division WPS-2 bacterium; assembly: GCA_937910425.1. Lineage (GTDB taxonomy): Bacteria > Vulcanimicrobiota > Vulcanimicrobiia > Vulcanimicrobiales > Vulcanimicrobiaceae > Vulcanimicrobium. The sequence continues at coordinate 691 of CALEOJ010000378.1, read as the reverse complement.
ATGAGCACGCGGTTCGGCGTGTCCCGCTCCGTCGTGCGCGAGGCGCTACGCGTGCTCGGCGAAAAAGGGCTGATCGAGGTTCGGCACGGCTCGGGCACGCGGGTCACGACGCCCGACCGGTGGGATGCGCTCGACCCGTCGATCCTCGGCGCGCTGCGCGGCCGCGGTTCGAGTGTCGCCGTGCTGCACGACTTGCTCGAGGCGCGGACGATCGTCGAGTGCGAGGTCGCCGCCCTCGCGGCCGAACGCGCCACGCCGGGCGAACGCGACGCGCTCGAGGCGGCGTTGCGGCTCATGCGCGACGCGCTCGACGATCCGGCCCGCTTCGTCATCGGTGATTCGAGCTTCCACCTCACCCTGCTGCGCGCGGCGCGCAATCGCGTCCTCGAACGGATGACGCAACCGATGCACGAGCTGCTGCAGTACGCGCAGGCGCTCACCGACGCGATCCCCGGCGTGCTGGCGCGCGCGCTCGCCGAACACGAGGCGATCGCGGATGCGGTGATGCGCCATGATCCTGACGCCGCACGCAACGCGATGCGCGAGCATCTCCAACAGACCCAGCGTAACATCATCTCGATCACGGAGGCCTCATGACAGCGATCGACGCGCGGATCGTCCGCGACACCTTGGAAGCCGACGCCATCTACGACGTGACCGGCGCCGCGTGCGCCGCGCTCGCGCCGGTCCT
>CALEOJ010000377.1 GCA_937910425.1 uncultured candidate division WPS-2 bacterium | reverse complement strand
AGCAGCGCAGCGCAGAGCGCGGCGGCACCGGCGAGACGGAGTGAGCTCATCATGCCTGCATCATCGGACGAGGCGAGCATGAAGTCCTCGTCGGTGCGGACGGTTCGCGCGCGTGCCGGGGCGAAGGGGTCGGGTGGAGGCTCCATGGACACGATCGACCGCCCGATCCACAGCACGCACGAGGTCGCGAACCAGCCGCCGCCGCTCACCGGGTACGACGTCGCGGCGCGCGATGCTGCGCTGCTCGAGGGCCTCCGCCGCGAGGGCGGCGGGTGGGACGAGGAGGCGCTGCACGCGCTCGGGACGCTGGCCGGATCGGAGGAAGCGATCGGGTGGGGGTTCGACGCGAACCGGCACGCGCCGGAGCTGCGAACGCACGACCGCTTCGGCAACCGCATCGACGAGGTCGCGTTCCACCCGAGCTGGCACCGCCTGATGGAGGTCGCCGTCTCGCACGGCTTGCACGGCGCGCCGTGGCGCGAGCCGCGCGAGGGCGCGCACGTCGCGCGCGCCGCCCGGTTCTACGTCTGGTCGCAGGTCGAGTCCGGGCACGGCTGCCCGATCTCGATGACCTACGCGTCGGTCCCCGTGCTGCGGCGGCGCGCCGATCTGGCAGCGCTGTTCGAGCCGGTGCTCACCTCGACGACGTACGATCCGAGCCTCAAACCGCTGCGCGAGAAGGCCGGCGCGCTGTGCGGAATGGCGATGACGGAGAAACAGGGCGGCTCCGACTTGCGTACCAACACGACGCGCGCCGAACCGTTCGACGGCGACACCTACGCCCTCACCGGCCACAAGTGGTTCTGCTCGGCGCCGATGTGCGACGCGTTCCTCGTGCTCGCGCAGGCGCCGGGCGGGCTGACGTGCTTCTTCTTGCCGCGCGTTCTCCCCGACGGGACCCGGAACGCGCTGCGCATCCAGCGGCTCAAGGACAAGCTCGGAAACCGCTCCAACGCCTCGAGCGAGATCGAGCTCGACCACGCGCTCGCACTGCGCATCGGCGAGGAAGGGCGCGGCGTCGCGACGATCATCGAGATGGTCACCCACACGCGGCTCGACTGCATCGCGGGGAGCGCGTCGCTGATGCGGCAGGCCTTCGCGCAGGCGGCGCACCACGCGCGCCACCGCCGCGCGTTCGGTGCACTGCTCGCCGAGCAGCCCTTGATGCAGAACGTCCTGGCCGACCTCGCGCTGGAGTCCGAGGCCGCGACGGTGCTGCTGCTGCGGCTCGCGCGAGCCGTCGACGGCGCGGCCGACGATCCGCACGAGGCGGCGTTCGCGCGGCTCGGGATCGCACTCGGCAAGTACTGGGTGTGCAAGCGCGCGCCGATGCACACCGCGGAGGCGATGGAGTGCCTCGGCGGCAACGGCTACGTCGAAGAGAGCATCATGCCGCGGCTCTACCGCGAGGCTCCGGTCAACTCGATCTGGGAAGGTTCCGGAAACGTCAACGCGCTCGACGTGTTGCGCGCGGTCGAGCGGGACCCGGAGTCCCTCGAAGCGTTCTATGCCGAGGTCGGGCGCGCAGGCCATGACGTACCGCCGCTGCGGCGCTCCCTCGCCGCCGTTCGGACCGCGTTCGCGGCGGCACCGGCGACGCTCGAACGCGGCGCCCGGCGCCTCGTCGAGCAGATGGCGCTGCTGCTCCAAGCCTCGCTGCTGGTGCGCGACGCGCCGGCCGCGGTGGCGGACGCGTTCTGTGCGGCACGGCTCGACGGCGAGGGCGGGATCGCGTTCGGAACGCTGCCGCCGAGCGCCGCGACGAAGGCGATTCTCGAGCGCGCCTGGCCGGCCTGACGGCGCTCGCTCGCGCAGAACGCGGGTACAAGGATGAGCATGGATCGCCGCATCGCCGCCACTGCCGCCTTGTTCGCCGCGCTCGCGCTGAGCGCGAGCACCGTCTCCGCCGCGCCGCCGGACGCGGCGAAGGCTGCCCAGGATGCGACCCGGGCGGCAAAGGCCGTCACTTTCGCGTTGCTGCAGCGCGGCGGTTCCGGCACGAACCTCGGGACCGTGACCCTGCAGCGGATCGGCAGCACGCGCAGCCGCATCCGCGTCCAGCTCGCGAACCCGGCCGCGGCGGGGACACGCGTCACGCTGCACGGGGGGACCGACTGTCACGACCCGCACTTCGCCAACGCCGCGCGCTCAATGCTGCTCAACCCGTTCACGGGACGCGTCTCGGAGACGATCGTCTCGCTGCCGCTGACGAACTTGCACTCCGGCAAGTACCTCGTCGCCGTGCAGAACCAGACCGCGCGCCAGCAGTTCATCGACGCCTGCGCGCAGCTGAGCGGGCCGTAGTCGCGCGAAGCGAGCGGCGCTAGGCGCGCAGCGCGGCGAGCACGTCGGCGGCGTTCCGGTCGGGCGGGAACACCGGGTAGAAGACCCGCTCGATCGCCCCGTCGCGCGCGATCCACGCGATCCGTTTGAGCAGCGTTTGGCCGGCCACCTCGAAGGTTGGGAGCCGCAGCACCCGCGTCAGCTCCAGCGCCGCATCGCTGAGCACCGGGAACGGGACGTGCAGCCGCTCCACCATCTCGCGCTGGTAGGCGTAATCCTGCGTCGAGAGGCCGAACACGCGCGCCCCGAGCGCACCGAACTCGGCGTGCAGATCGCGGAACGCGCTGGTGTGCGGCGTACACCCGCGCGCGCCGGGGATCGCGTCCCAGTCATCGACCAGCGACGGCTCGCCGGGCCGTCCGGTGCGCGGGTACGCGAACACCACCACCGTCCCGGGGACCGCGGCCAGATCGACGTCGCTTCCGTCCGTCGCGCGCAGCGCGACGTGCGGCAAGAGCGCGCCGGTCAGGTGCGCAGCGGCCCCGTCGTCGACCGGCACGGGCAAGCCGGCGGGGAGCGTCGTCAGCGAGCGTTCGTCCATCATCGTGCTTGCTCGCCGGTTGCCGCAACGCCGTCGAGGGCCGCGCGCAGCGCCGTGACGTCGCCGCCCGGCGCCAGCGGGGGCGGATCGCCGGTGTCGAGCAGGCCGAGGGCGATGTGCGCGACGCCGATGGACTTGTGATCGAGCCGGCGCGCGTTCACGAACGCGCACTCGATCGCGCGCTTCGCGTCGGCTGTGAAGTCCATCTCGCGCCTCGGCTCTTCGCTCACGCTGCCGAGCCGCTCGCGGATCGCGTCGCGGTCGAGGGCGTTCGCGAGCACGCCGGCGACCTCGTCGTCGCCCGCGGCGAGCGCGAAGGTGATGTGCTCGGTGCCGATAGACCTCGAACCGAACAGGTGGGCGACCTCCTGCGCGCGCACGATCGCGCGGCGCGCTCCCCCGCTGAACGGCTCCCACATGCTCACGTTAGCGCTTCACTCCCAGATCGCTTCGTCGACGTAGCACCACTTCCAGAACTCGCCGGGCTCGAGCGAGCGGATCACCGGATGCTGCGTCGCGTGATAGTGCTTGGTCGCGTGCTTGTTCTTGGAGTCGTCGCAGCAGCCGACATGACCGCATGTCTCGCAGAGGCGCAGATGCACCCACTCATCGCCGAGCACGAGACATTCTTCGCAGCCGTCAGGCGTGCGCGGCGGCGGGTCGGCGAGCGCTGCGGCGTGCGCGCATGCACCCTGCTTCACGCGTCCTCCAGCCGGACGTCGGTCGGCGGAGCGTCCCACAGCACGACCTCACCGCTGCCGGTGACCTCGACGTTCGGGGTGCCGTGCATCCTCACCGCGTCGCCGGCACCGAGCTGCTCCCCGTTCGCCTTTACGTCACCGTCGGCGACGAACAAGAAGCCGTACCGCGCCGGATCGAAGGCGTAGCTGAGCGCACCGTCCTCGAGCTTTGCGACCCGGACCGTGGCGTCGGCGCGCAGCCCGACCGGTGCCTCGACGCCCGGCTCGCCGCTCGCGACGACCAACCAGCGATTGCGGCGCTCGTCTTCGGCGAACGCATGCTGACCGTAGTCCGGCGGCTCGCCGTTCGAGCGCGGCAGCACCCACATCTGCACGAAGTGCACGTCGTTCTCTTTGGAGTGGTTGAACTCGCTGTGCCGCACGCCGGTCCCGGCGCTCATGTACTGGACGCCGCCCGGAGCGACCACACCGTGGTGTCCGAGCGAATCGCGGTGCTCGAGCTCGCCGCGCAGGACGTAGGTGACGATCTCCATGTCGCGGTGCGGGTGCGTCCCGAAGCCCTGCCCCGGGAGCACGACGTCGTCGTTGAAGACGCGCAGCGCGCCCCAGTTCAGGTTTTCCGGGTCGAAGTAGTCGGCGAAACTGAACGAATGGTTCGTCTTGAGCCAGCCGAAGTCGAAGAACGCGCGGTCTGCCGCGCGCTGGATCGCGAAGACGGGTGCGGTTTGCGTAGCCATGGTCCTCTCCCGAACCCGGTGGCCTGCCGCGCCGGTTCCAGCGGTTCCTGCCCCGTGCCCGCGCCCGGCACCTCAGCCAAGCGCGATCTCGCCGGTCGCGTTGAGGCGGCCCAGGAGCAGGTGGTAATAGAGCATCCCTTGCTGCGGGCGCAGGGCGTCGATGACCGGCTCCGCCTGCGTCGTCGGATCGCCGGTCATCGTGCGGAGTGCTTTCGCGACGCCGGAATCCTTCATCGGAAAGACGTCGAGCCGCCCGAAGCCGCGCAGCGCGACGACCGCGGCCGTCCACGGCCCGATCCCCTTGTGGGTGACCAGCGCCTCGAGCAGCTGCGGCGTCGGCAGCAGCGCCAGCGCCGTCTCGTCGAGATCGCCCGCCTCGATTGCGGCGCCGACTGCTTTGAGCGCGTTGATCTTGTTGACCGAGAGGCCGAGGTCGCGCAGCTCGACGGGATCGGCGTCGATCAGAATGCGCGGCACCGGAAACGGGAAGAGTCGAACGTCGTCCGCATCGACCGGGAACGCGTAGCGCTCGATCACGCGCCGCAGGATCGCGGCGGCGGCGTGGATCGACACCTGCTGGTAGACGACCGCGTTGCAGACCGCCTCCCACAATGAGGGATAGCGCGGCGGCTTGACGCCGCGCGCGGCGGCGGCGATCGCATGCAGCCATGGGATCGTCGCCGCGCCGCGGTAGAACGCGCGCAAGTCGACCTCCGTGCCGAGCGAGCGGCGGACGATCGCCGCCGGATCGTACGCGTCGGCCCCCGGGCCCTCGAGCTGGACGGCGAGAGCGTCCGGCGCGGACTGCCGGACCGAGAGCAGCAACGGTGCGCCGGGGTCGCCGAGCAGCCGCCGGTAGACGCCGCCGTCAAAGACGTCGACGACGTTGGTCGAGAGGCGCCGCAGGACGACCGCGGTCAGATCGAGCCGGTACGGCGCGCGGACGGGGACGACGGCATCACGGACGGAACGCTTGCGGTGTGTACCTGGCGACGTACGCACGTTACTGGCGGATCAACCTGCTCTCGATGCTGGAGTACCGGGCGAACTTCATCATGTGGACGGGCTTCACCGTCATCTACCACGCCACCGCTATCGCGGCGCTGTGGGTGACGCTGCGCAACTTCCCCTCGATCAACGGCTGGGATTTCCGCGAGACCGCGTTCATGTACGGACTCTGGATGCTCGGACACAGCCTGCACAACAGCTTCCTGTTCACGGTCGGCAGCGTGCCGGAGTTCGTCCGCGAGGGCCGCTTCGACCGCTTCCTGGTCCGGCCGCTCGACCCGCTGTTCCAGGCGCTGACCGTGCCGCAGCAGATCCTGCCCGACGAGCTGATCCTGGCGATCGTCTACTTCTGCATCGCGACGGCGTTCGCGGGCGTGCACGTCGACTGGGTGCTGATCGTGTACGTGCCGTTCGTCGCGATCGGCGGCGCGCTGATCGACTTCGGGATCAACCTCGCGATCGCGACCGCGTCGTTCTGGTTCACCCGCGTCGACTCGCTGCGCTGGGTGTTCATGTCGCTGGAGCAAGAGTTCTCGCGCTATCCGATCTCGATCTACCAGCGCGGCGTGCGGCTCGTGCTCGCGTTCGTGCTGCCGTTCGCGTTCATGAACTACTTCCCGGCGACGTACTTGCTGCACAAGAGCGAAGACGGCCTCAACCTCAACCCGGCGATCGGCCTGTTCACCCCGCTGGTCGGCCTCGTCGTGTTCCTCGGCGCGTACGCGTTCTGGCGCGTCGGCGTGAACCGCTACCAAGGAACGGGCAGCTGATGGCCTGGCTGACTGCGACCTACCTGATCGAGTCGACGCCCGAGTCCATCGAAGAGCGCGCCGAGGCGCTGGCAATCGAGCAGAGCGTCGAGTGTCCGCTCGAAGCGGTGCGCGACCCGCGCATTCGCGACGAGATCGTCGCGCGCGTCGCCGCGATCGAACCGGCCGGCCGGGATCGCTTTCGCGTCGACGTGCAGATCGCGGTCGAGACGACCGGCGGCGAGACGGCGCAACTGATCAACATGATCTTCGGGAACTGCTCGCTGTGGGAGAACGTGCAGCTCGTCGGGCTGGAACTGCCGCCAGCGATGCTCGCGCAATTCCCCGGGCCGCGCCACGGGATCGCCGGGATCCGCGCGCTGCTTGCGGCGCCGCACCGGCCGCTGACCAGCGCGGCGATGAAGCCCCAGGGGATGCGCGTCCCCGCGATCGCGGCGATGTGCCGGACCTTCGCGTTTGCCGGCGTCGACGTGATCAAAGACGACCACGGGATCGCCGACCAAACCTACTCGCCATTCGCCGAGCGCGTCGCGGCGTGCCAGGCTGCCGTCGCCGAGGCCGTGATGGCGACCGGGAAGCCGTCGTTCTACGCACCGCACCTCATCGGCATGCCGCGCGTGCTGCGCGAGCACGCGCGGATCGCCCGCGAAGCGGGCGTGCGGGTCGTCCTCGTCGCGCCGATGGTCGTCGGGCTGCCGGCGTTTCGCGAGCTGGTCGACGACTTTCCCGAGTTCGTCTTCCTCGCGCACCCATCGTTCGGCGGCGCGGCGCGGATCGCGCCGCCCCTGCTGTTCGGGCGGATCTTCCGGCTGCTCGGCGCCGACGCGCCGGTCTTCGTCAACTACGGCGGCCGATTCGCCTACCCGCAGGACGAGTGCGGCGCCCTCGCGGCGGCGGCGCGCGCGCCGTGGGGCGAGCTGCGGCCGGCCCTACCGGTTCCCGCGGGCGGGATGCGGCTGGACAGGGTGGACGAGCTGATCGCGTTCTACGGTCCGGACACGATGCTCCTGATCGGCGGCAACCTGCTCTTGGCCGAAGGCGACGCGCTGGCCGCGCGGGCGCGGGAATTCGTCCTGGAGGTCGAACGCGTCGGGTCTCAGGCGTCCGCCTGACTGCCCCGCATGGGAGCAGGCCGCAGCTGGGTACGAGAGCAATATGAGCCGAGCGTTCACGAAGGACCGCGACGACCTGCCCGAGCCGCCGATCGTCGTGCGACCCCGCTATATCGAAAAAGGGCGCTTGGAACCGCCGACAGATCGCCGCCTGGTCGGATTCGGCGCGACCGTCGTGGTCGAAGGGACGGGGCCCGCTCCGCGGACGTTCACGATCGCCGAGGCCGATCAGACCGATATGCGCACCGGCCGCATCGGGATCGACTCGCCGCTGGCGCAAGCCCTCATGGGGCACAAGGCCGGGTCCACCGTCACGTGGCACCGCCCGGTCGGTGACGCCCGCGTGAAAATCGTCTCGGTGAAATACGACGACGGGCCCAAGGAGCGGTCTCAGCCCTAACCGGCGGAGCGGTTGAACCGCTACTTGGCGAGCGCGCTCCACCCGCGCAGTGCCGCTTCGGATTTAGCGCGTAGCCCAATCCAGGTCGCGCGCTCGTCGGCGGTCGGTGCAGTGTCGGCGCTCTCGATCGAGCCGAACAGCTCGCCGAGCGCGCTCGCGTACCAGCGCAGCGTCGTGAAGCTCGTCGCGGGCGAGCCGACCGAGTTGCGCGGGTCGCTCGACGGTGGGACGCCGGCGATCGCGTCGATCCGTGCGAGGTCGGCGCCGGGCTTCTTTCGCGCTGCGGTCGCCTCGCCGACGGCGAGTTGCACGCGCGCGAGC
>CALEOJ010000376.1 GCA_937910425.1 uncultured candidate division WPS-2 bacterium | reverse complement strand
GTGAACTACCGCTATGCGCTCGACCGCTACCCTGCGAACCAGCTCGCGTACGCCGCGAGCCACGCGATCGACGCGCATTCGGCGGTAAAGGCGCTCGCGCTGGCGGATCCCACGATCCTCGACGAGGCCAAGCCCGCGATCTCGCGCCGGGCCGCGCTCCTCGCCGCGGTGCGCGGTGTCGCGGCACGCGCGCGGAAGCTGATGATGCGGGCGCCCGCTAGGGCTTGACCGCCGGTAACGAGCCCGGCGTGACGCCCGGCTTCGGGCCGCAGCCGTCGAGCGGTGCGACCGGCGGCTGCGTCGCGGTGAGCCCGAAGAACAGCGGCAGCCATGACGTGCCGTCGGTCATGTAGGTTCCACTGACGGTCACTGTCTGCCCGGGCGCGAGGCCGAAGCCTTTCACGAGGTAGCGCTGCGAGGGGTCGCTGACGCAGCGGACTTCGGTCGGCGCTGGGTCGCCGGCGAACCACAGCGTCGTGGTGACACCGCCGTTCGCGCCGGGCTGCTCGTAGAGGTAGACGTTCTGTGGCGTCGCGGTCGGGTTCGCGAGCTGCAGCGAGACGGTCCGCAGCACGCCGTAGTCGCCGGCCAGCGGCGCGCGCTGGCCCGCTGCCGCGATGATATCCGGCCGCAGGTTCGCAAACGCCGGTTGGCCGTTCGCGAAGTAGCGCACGCCGACCGCGAACGGCGCCGGCTCGGCGCCGCCCGCAACGTACGACAGCGCGATCGGCGGCACGTTCGTCAGCGAAAACTCTCCGCGGCGAAAATGGCCGTCGCTGGGATGTTCGGGTTGCGCGAGCAGCGTCGCCGGATCGGTGCCGCTGCTCGCCGCGACGACCATCACGTTGACCGCTGCGCCGTCGAGAACGCGCAGGTCGTAGATCCCCGCGATCAGTTGTCCGGGCAGCATCGCGCCCGCGCCGAGCGGGATCAGATACGACGTTCCGGGCGGGATGGTCGCGACGAAGCTCTCCTGCGGCGCGCGTTCGAGCAGATAGCGCAGCGTCGAGAGATGGCCGACGTACGGGAACGCGTCCGACGGTCCGGCGACGCCGCCGAGCACCTGCACCCGCGCCGCGCCGGTCGTCGGCTGGAGCGCGAGATAGAGCCGTCGCGTCGCGAAATCCGAGACGTGATACGCGTAGGCGCGCGCCGGCCGCGTCGCGTCGATCGTGCCGCGGAACAGCACGCCGTCGTCGAACGGTCCGAGCCGTTCGGGATCGTCGCTGTAGAACAGCACGACCGGTTCGAGCTGCGGCAGCGTACCGACCCGGAGATGCACGTTCGTCGTACCGCTCGCGTCGACGTACTGGTCGTTGCCGCGCAGGCTGGCGTTCGCCCGCGCCTCGAGCGCATCGCCGGGCCGCAGCGGTCCGGTCGTGACGCCCCCGGCGGTCAGCGTCGCCCCCGGCTGGAGCTGCGCCAGTTGCCCGATCGCGGCCTGGATGCGCGCCGCCGTGAACTGCGGCGAGACCGTCCCCGCCAGCTCGACCGTGACGTCGCTTGGGACGACGCCCGCCGGCGGCGCGACCAGCACGGTCACCACCGCCGTATCGCCTGCGGCGTCGGAAAGCGTTACCGTCCCGCGCCCGTTGGCGCGCCCGGTCAGCGAGAGCGTGCGGTGCGCGTCGTCGTAGCGCACGTCGACGCCGTCGAACGACGCCTGTGCGGCGAGCGGTCCCGAACCGCCCGCGACGTTGACGACGACGGTCGTTCCGGGCACGACGCCGACGCGCCCGCGGTCGACGCGGATCGGAAACGAAGGCAGCGCAGACGCGCTGGGCGCGGGCGAGGGCGATCCCGGCGGGGTCACCGACGGTATGGGTGACGGCGATCCCTGCGGAGGCGCCGTCATCGACGGGATCGGCGGCGGTGGGGGCGGCGGCAGTGCCTGAGCCCCGCCCAGGCCCGCTGTCGCCACGAGGAGCCCCAAGATCGCCGTCGCCGCGGCTGCGCTGGTGGTCATCGCGCCGCCCTTTCCCGCAAACGGACACCGTGCCCCCGGGTTGAAGGGAAGAACCGTGCTAGCCGACTTTCATCCGCTCGTCGGCGATTGGTTTGCCTCTCGCTACGGCGAGCCGACCGAGCCGCAGATCCAAGGCTGGCCGCTCATCCGCGCCGGTCGAGACGTACTCATCTCGGCGCCGACCGGCTCGGGGAAGACGCTGGCCGCGTTCACGCTCTGCCTCGACGACCTGATCCGGCGCGCTGCTGACGACGATCTGCCCGACGAGACGCTGGTCGTCTACGTCTCGCCGCTCAAAGCGCTCACCAACGACATCCGCAAGAACCTCGAGACCCCGCTGGCCGAGCTGCTGGCGGCGGCCGAGGTGGCCGGCATTGCGCTGGCGCCGATCCGCACCGCTACGCGGACCGGCGACACGTCGCAGTCCGAGCGCGCGCGCATGCTGCGCAAGCCCCCGCACGTGCTCGTCACCACCCCCGAGTCGCTGTACATGATGCTGACGGCCGAGAAGTCGCGGGCGCTGTTCGCGCGCGTGCACACCGTCATCGTCGACGAGATCCATGCGGTGGCCGCCGACAAGCGCGGCTCGCATCTGGCGCTGACGCTCGCCCGCCTCGATCAGCTCGTCCTGCGCGAAAGCGGCCGCACGCCGCAGCGGATCGGGCTGTCGGCGACGGTGCGCCCGATCGAAGCGATCGCGCGGTTCCTCTCGCCCGATGCACAGATCGTCGACATCGGCCACCGCCGCCGGATGACGCTCGCCGTCGAGGTGCCGCTCGACGAGCTGAGCAGCGTCGCGAGCAACGAGATGTCGGGCGAGATCTACGATCGTCTCGCCGAGCTGATCCGCGCGCACCGCACGACGCTGGTGTTCGTCAGCACCCGGCGGATGAGCGAGCGGGTGACGTTCGCGCTCGCGCAGCGGCTCGGTGAGGGCGTCGTGATGCCGCACCACGGCAGCCTCGCGAAAGAGCTGCGCTTCGACGCCGAGAACCGGCTCAAGAACGGCGAGCTCAAGGCTGTCGTCGCGACCGCGTCGCTGGAGCTCGGGATCGACATCGGGTCGATCGACCTGGTCGTGCAGCTCGGCTCGCCGCGCTCGATCGCGGTCGCGCTGCAGCGCATCGGCCGCTCGGGCCATTGGATCGGTGCGATCCCCGAAGGCCGGCTGTTCGCGACGACCCGCGACGAGCTGCTCGAGTGCGCCGCGCTGGTGCGCGGGATCCGCAGCGGTGCGATGGACGCGCTGCGCATCCCGGTCGCGCCGCTCGACATCCTCGCCCAGCAACTGGTCGCCGCGTGCGCGGCGGACGACTGGGAGGTCGATGCGCTGTTCGCGCTGGTCCGCGCCGCGTACCCGTACCGCGACCTCTCCCGCAAAGACTTCGACGACGTCGTCGCGATGCTCGCGGACGGCGTCGCGACCTCGCGCGGGCGCAGCGGAGCGTACCTCCACCACGATCGCGTCAACGGCAACGTGCGCGCGCGCCGCGGTGCGCGAATCGCAGCGATCACCTCCGGCGGCGCGATCCCCGAGACGGCGAACTACAACGTCGTCGTCGAGCCGGACGGCCACGTCGTCGGCACGGTCGACGAAGACTTCGCGGTCGAGAGCATGGCGGGCGACATCTTCCTGCTCGGCACGACGTCATGGCAGATCCGGCGCGTCGAGCCCGGCGTCGTGCGCGTCGCCGATGCCCACGGCGCGCCGCCGTCGATCCCGTTCTGGAACGGCGAAGGACTCGGCCGCACGATCGAGCTCTCGCATGAGGTCGCACTGCTGCGCACCGCGATCGACGAGCGCGACGACGCCGCGGCTCAGCAGTGGCTGATCGAGGAGTGCTGTCTCGACCGCGGCGGCGCCGAACAGGCCATCGCGTACGTGCGGGCCGGCAAGGCGATCCTCGGCACGGTCCCGACCGACACCACGATCGTCGCCGAGCGGTTCTTCGACGAGGCCGGCGGGATGCAGCTGATCCTGCACACCCCGTTCGGTGCGCGGATCAACCGGGCGTGGGGCCTGGCGCTGCGCAAGAAGTTCTGCCGCTCGTTCAACATCGAGCTCCAGGCGGCGGCGACCGACAACGGCGTCTGCATCTCGCTGAGCGATCAGCACGCCTTCCCGCTCGAGATCGTCTTTGAGTACGTCAAGTCGGCGAGCGTCGAGGCGACGCTCACCCAGGCGCTGCTCGGCGCGCCGATGTTCGGCGCGCGCTGGCGCTGGAACGCGACGCGCGCGCTGGCGATCCTGCGGATGCGCGGCGGGAAGAAGGTCGCCCCGCAACTGCAGCGGATGCGCGCCGAGGATTTGCTCGCCTCGTGCTTCCCCGACGCTGCGGCGTGCGCGGAGAACCTGACCGGGCCGATCCGCATCCCCGATCATGTCCTGGTCCGCGAGACGATCGACAACTGCCTGCGCGAAGCAATGGACCTCGACGGTCTCACCGAGGTGCTGCGCGCGGTCGAGAGCGGCGCGATCAAGACGGTCGCTGTCGACACGCCCGAGCCCTCGCCGTTCTGCCACGAGATCCTCAACGCGAACCCGTACGCCTACCTCGACGATGCGCCGCTCGAAGAGCGCCGCACCCGGGCCGTCACGCTGCGCCGCACGATCCGCAGCGACGCGGAGTCGGGCGCCGGGATCCTGGATCCCGCGGCGATCGCCGAGGTCACCGAATCGGTGTGGCCGGTCGTGCGCGACGCCGACGAGCTGCACGACGCGCTCGACACCCTGATCGTGCTGCCGCCGGTCGCCGAATGGACGGGCTGGTTCGACGAGCTCGTCGCGCAGCGGCGGGCGACGACGCTCGCGCACGGCGACGCGCGCTACTGGACCTGCGCC
>CALEOJ010000375.1 GCA_937910425.1 uncultured candidate division WPS-2 bacterium | reverse complement strand
GCCGTCGGCGAGCGCCGTCGCGCGGTCGTGCGCAGCGTCGAGCTCCTTCGCCTGCTCGCCCGACGACAGCGTCGCATCGCGGACGGCGGTCAGGATCTGCCGCACCGCGGTCGCGGACTCCGCCGTCGTCGACGAGACGGTCACGCTCTCGGCGACCAAGTCGTCGGAGACCCCGGCGATGCGGCCGACCGTTGCGCGCAAGCTCTCGCCCATCGCGTCGAAGGCGATCGCGATCTCGTGGAGGCCGCCGACCAGCTCGTCGTACGTCGCCGAGAGAACCCCGATCTCGTCGGGAGATGCCGCGCCGAGCGCGACGCGCGCGGTCTCGAACCGCGTGTCGAGGTCGCCGTCGGCGAGCGCGCGGAACGAACGCACGAGCCGTTCGACGTCGTGCTGCGCCACCTCGCGCAGCGCGGTCGTGACGCGGCCCAGCCGACCCGCGACGGAGCGTCCGACGACCAGCGCGACCAGGCCGAAGATGAGGATCGCCAACCCCGTGCTCAGCATCAGCGTGACGACGACCGACCGCGCCGCGGCGTCGAGCTCGGCGTTCGCGACCCGGGCGCCGTCCGCGACGAACGCGTACAGCTTCTCCGCCTGCGTGCTGATCGCCGTGAACCGCGCGTCGTCCTCGCGCAGAGCGCGCACGGCATCGGTACGGCGGCCGGCGCGCACGGTCGCGACGCGCTGGGCGTAGTCGCGGTCGAGCAGCGCGACGCCGTCTTCGATCTGCTGTTCGTAGACGTCGATCGCCTCCAGCCGGTTGACGGGGATCAGCGTCGTCTGGTCGCTGGCGCGCAGCCGCGCGAGGCGCGTGCGCAGCGTCTGCCTCGCGCGGTCGAGCTGCGCCAGATACGCCGGGTCGCCGCTGGCCACGACACCGCGCACCGCGCTCTGCTCGGCGAGCGCCGACGAGACGACTTCACGGATCTCCGTCGCGACGCGCTGCAGCGCTTGGCCGTGCGCGGCCGCAAGCGTCATCGAGACGATGCCGCGCTGCGTCACGACGGCGACGCCGATCATCAACAGGATCGCGAGGCAGGATCCGATCGCGATCTGCGCGCCGACCGGAAACCGCACCTGCATCGGCGCTCTACCTCGGCTTCGCGATCGCGCAGCTGTTGACCGTCGCGATGTCGTCGAGGGACTTGTGAACGTTGATCACGAGGTCGCCGGCGATGAGTTTCTCGATCGGCACGTCAAGCGTCGTCGTCGACGTGCCTTTGACGACCGAACGCAACGGGTAGAGCGGGCGCGGCGTGTACTTGTCGCAGGTCCCGTTGTGGAAGTGCGCCGGCTGCGGATCGCCCGAGCCGCCCTTCATCTGCAACTCGACCATCGTCTTGGCGCCTTGCGCAGTCAAGATCGCGACGCCGGTCTCGCCCGAGCCGCCCATCGCGTCCAGCGGGATCCGGACCGGGGCGTCGGCGGCGCGCGCGGTCGCGGCGCTCATTCCAACGCAGGCCAACACGAGCGCGGCGATACGCGCACGACGAAGCAGAAGCTGCACAAACCCTCCTTGGTGCGAATCCTTCGCCTTCGAAGTTACCGGCCAATCGTGAGGGAAGTCTGAAGTTCTTCCCTTGCTACGTAATGCCCGAGTAAAAACATCCGCCGCAGAGCTGCACGTAGTGGGTGACGCCCTCGATGGCGATCTGCTCGCCGGTGGTGATGCGGTTCCCCTGGTCGTCGATGCGCACGTTCATCGTCGCCTTCTTGCCGCAGGGGCAGATCGTCTTGATCTCTTCGATGCTGTCGGCGAGGGTCAGCAGATAGGCGGAGCCGGGGAACGGCTCGCCTTGAAAGTCGCTGCGGATCCCGTAACAGATCACCGGCACGCCGGTCACGTGCGCGATCCGGTGGAGTTGCCGCACCTGGTCGGCGGTGAGGAATTGGGCCTCGTCGACCAGGACGCACGAGATGTTGTCGGCATCAGAGAGGTGCCGCATGAAATCGACACTGGTGTCGTAGGTGAGCGCCTTCCGCTTCGGGCCGAGACGCGAGGTGACGAAGCCGACCCCGTAGCGGTCGTCCAGCTCGGCGGTGAAGATCACCACCTTGCGGCCGTGCTCCTCGTAGTTGTGCGCGACTTGGAGGAGCGCGGTCGACTTGCCGGCGTTCATCGCCGAGTAGCGGAAATGCAGCTTTGCCATCGTCTGCCGCCTCGGCTTCGCGGCAGCATCGCCGGTTCCGCTGCTCGGGGGCGGGATCAAGGGGCTTTCGTGTACAGACCGACGCTCGGCGCATAGTTGATGCTCGGGGTGAAGGCACCGCCGAGTCCGGCGGCGTCGATGTCCGCGGTCCGCACCTCCGGAACGTCCAGGCACGAGATCAATGCGCTTCCGACGGCCCGGCTCTCCGGACGGATCTCGAGCCACGTCTCGCGTTTCGCGGGATGCGCGGCAATGTGGAAGCCATCCGGCTCAGCCGGCTTTCGTCCGGCATAGTAACCGTCCGCGTATGTTTTCAGTGCCCGGCCGGCCTCTGCGACGGCGCCCCCGAGCGCAGCCGGACAGGAACCCCCGATCTCGAACGGCCGGCGCGGTGTCGCCGACGGAAAACCCGTGCGGGCGGAACGATCGGCGTCCGTCTGTTGTACCGGGAACGGGGCGAAGTACAAGCCGACGACGTGGGAGTAGTAGAGGACGAACGAGCCGCCGGTCTGCCGCTCCTGCAGATCGGGAACGTAGAGGCCCAACCGACTCGCCTCATCGTAGTCGCCGGTGTGCAAAAGGCTGCACTGAAGGAACGGCTTGAGGGCGCGAAGATTTCCACGATCGAGGACGATCTTCGTCATGAAGCCGTCTCCGGTACGAACCGCGCTCATCGTCATGGCGCCGAAGCGGACGTCCTTCGGGGGACCCGGCGCGCCGGTCACGCTCTCGTCGAAGTGTTGGATCGCCTGCTCGTACGGCCTGACGACCGCAAGATCCTCAGGGCCACAGTATGGTACGTCCGTTGCCGGAGCCAGCCAGTTCTTGCGCGTATCGGCTTCGAAGTTGTTGGGCACGTAGAACACGCTGTTGCTCGCTAAGACCGTCGCCGTCAGCAGTGGGACCTTGTCGATGTTCTCACGCCCCAGCGCCAGTCTCACGCGCAGGCTGATCGTTCTCGGCGTGTACGGCGACCGAACGACCGGAAACGGGTCGAATCGCGCGAAGTCGTCACGATTCGCGTCGGTAACGTTCTGAATACCAAGGAACACGTCGCTCGACGGAAGGCGCAAGCGCGCGCCCACGTCCACCGACGAAAAGGCTCTCCTGCTCCAAGCGTTGTCGGCCGAATAGTAGTTTCCGCTCACCAAGAGCGTCGTCGAGCGGCTGAGCGCAGCCCGCCCGGACACGTTGAGATGAATGAGCGGCGCGCTGGGCAGCTGCCGGCCCGCAATCACATCCGATGCCGGCGCGAACAGTAGGCTGGTGCCGAACGGTCGGCTGCGAGCCAGGCTCGCCGCGACCGAAAGCTCGGCCGTCGGCATGAGGAGCGAGCGCAGACCCACGTCGACGCCGTCGGTAATCAGCCTACTCACCGGCGCGCTGGTGAGAAACGCGGTCGTTTGCGGCGCGAGACCGATCGGCGCTCCGCACTCTTCAGAAGCGATGAATGACGCGCGAGTAAAGTAGTCCGGTGCGAACAGCATCCCGGAGAGTACGGAGCCGGCCAGATGGCCGGTGACGAGCGCGTTGCGGTCGTCGTCGCGGAAGGCGTCGATGGTGAAGTCGTGCCCTGCCGTGGCGTGATGCAGCCCGGCGCGGATGTTCCGGCTGTCGCCGTTGGTACCGGTTTGCGTCGGTCCCTGTCCGAGCGCTCGGCCCGACGCGCACTCGACTTGGAGCAGTTCCGGAGCGTCGACGGCGTCGAACGTACCCGATGATGTCGGGATCGCGCCGGTGCGATACGAGAACACCGCTCGGTCGCGGTTGTTCAATTGGTAGTTTCCGCTGACCGATGCGATCGGGTGCGTGCTGCCGAAACCGGTATTCGAACCGACCCCGGTGCTGATCGTCAGCCGGCGCAACTGTACGAGCGGGTAGTCGAGCATGATGCTCGCCAGACTCGATGAGTGCGGCGGAACAGCGCCGCGCAACGCCGCCGAGCCTCCGATCGACGACACATCGCGAAACGCCGACACCGACAGCGTCGCCATTCGATCGTTGGGTCCCACACCGGCGCGAATCGAACCGCCGACGCGCCTGCTCGCGACCGCGCCCGAGCTTCCGACCGAAATCCCCTCGACCAATTGCCGATCGAAGTCGAAATTGGAGGCCAGCGTCGAAGCGAAGAGCGTCGTTTCGACGACGGCGTGGTCGAGCGTCAGGCTGTCACGCAATTGAACGTATCGCAGATCCTGTTGCGATCGGTTTCCCGGGCCGAAGCCGCACGGGACGGGCCCGGCGAAAAGGCCGCATTCCAGCGGCGTCGACGCGGTGAGCAGTCCGGCGTTTGCGAACAGGACGTGCCCTGACCTCACGCCATACCGAAGCCCGAGCGCCGTGCCGCTGCTGACCTGCGAGGCGTCGTGATCGTAGTACCTGCCGCTCGTGTCGGCGAACGCGCGCCCGTCCAAGGCGCCGACTTGGTCGTTGGACGAGTGCACGACGGACAGACCGAGGCGACCGGCAGTCCCGCGTTCCTGAAACGATACCGCGTTGGAGCCAAACGTCGCCCCGCGTTCCTGGATCAGGCCCGTCCAGTCGATCGTCGGATCGGGGGTCTGCACGTTGAGCGCGCCGTTCGGAGCGCCGATCGTCCCTGTTGCGTTGAGCCCGCCCGAAGAGAAGATATCGCTGTTGATCAAACCCAATTGGGAGCGCGAGCCGGTTGGGAAGATCGGTGATCCGTTAAGCGTGACGGTCGTCGAGTCGGCGCCGTGATTGTGAATGCCGATCGCCCCCGTACCGCCGATCGTCACGGCCGTATTCGCTGCGAGCCCACCGGCGGTCGTCCCGGCGATCTCCGAACCGGCCGAAGTCCGGTCGGTGCTCTGCGCGACGTTCGGTCGAGTCGGCGCCCGCGCCTCAGTTCTTCCGATGCGCCGCGGGGTCGTGCGCACGCCGAGGAACGTGAGAACTTGTCCCGAGCCCGCAGTAACGGCCACCGTGTATCTACCGTCGAAGGTATAGTTCGGGTCGGTCGCTTCGACGACGTAACTTCCGGGTTTTACGTGCTCGAAGCGGACGTTGCCGGCAGCGTCGGTAATGCCGTCGTATTCGATTGCCGTCGAGAATATCCTGACGAACACGCGCGGGGCCGGGGCTTTCGTGTCTTGCTCGACGACGGTTACGTTCACGGTGCCGTCGACGAAGGGCTGCGCCGCAGCGCCCATGCACGACGTCGCAACAAACGCGATCGTGAGGATCAAGGACAAGACGCGGCGTGACGTCATCGAGTTGAAAACGATTCCCTAATACGGCGGACAGAGCAGTCGCACAGACGTCGCAACGGTATCGCCCGCACCCAGCGCGCTCTCGAGTTGCAGCGCGATCGCGGTGAGGTCTTGCGCGAGCGTGTCGTGGATCTCGCGCGCGAGCCGCGTGCGTTCGCCCGAGCGCGCCGCGCTCGCCTCTTCTTCCGCCAGCCGGCCGCGCTCGACCGCCAGCCCAATCTGCGCGCCGGCGACCGAGAGCAGTCGCAGGTCGCGTTCCGAGAGTCGCCGCGGGACCGGTGGGCACACGTTCATGATCCCGAGCCTGCGCGCGCCGAATCGCAGCACGACCGAGGCGTGCGACTGGAGACCGAGCGTCAGCTCCTCGCGCCCTTCTTCGGCGCCGCGGCGCAGCCGCGAGCACGCGATGATGTCGACGTTCTTCGAGTCGAAGTCGCCGTCGATGAACGACTCCATGCACCAGCACGGGTCGCCCGTCATCTGCTCCGGCTCGCGCAGATACGGCGGCAGTTCATGCGCGGCCGCTAGGTAGAAACGCTCGGTCTCGGGATCGGTGAGCCAGATCCATCCCGCCGCGAGCTGGAGCGCTCGAACGATCTCGCCGAGCGCCGCCTCGAGCGCCGGCTCGACATCGGTCGCGGTCAGCGCACCTGCGATCGCGTCGAACAGCGCGACGTCACGTTCGTGCACGGCGGTCGTCGTTCGATGGCCGCGGCCGGTCGCCCGGTCTTTTTCGACCTTTCGGGGCCGGCGGCGGGAGGTTTTCAGCAAGCGGGCCTCCGGATATAGGCGTTCTATGGAGACCCATGCGCTTGAGTACGCCTTCGTCCGCTCGACGGAGGCGGCCGCCATCGCCGCGGGGCGCCTCGTCGGCCTGGGCGACAAGAATGCGATCGACGGCGCTGCGGTCGAAGCGATGCGCACGGCGCTCGCCGGAGCGAAGCTAGCGGGGATCGTCGTCATCGGCGAAGGCGAAAAGGACGAGGCCCCGATGCTCTACCACGGCGAGGAGATCGGGGACGGCGACGGGCCATCGCTGGACGTCGCGGTCGATCCGATCGACGGGACGACCCTGGCCTCCCGCGGCGGCCCCGGCGCGATCTCGGTAATCGCGGCGGCGCCGCGCGGCGCCCTGTTCCGGACCCGCGTCCCGTACATGGAAAAGCTGGTGACCGGCCCGGCCGGCCGCGGGGTGGTCTCGATCGACGTGCCGCTCGAAGGGAACCTGCGGGCACTGGCGCGCGCCAAGGGCCGCGAAGTCTCCGACCTCACCGTCGCGCTGCTCGACCGGCCGCGCAACGAGCCGCTGATGAGGCAGGTCCGGGCGGCCGGTGCGCGCGTGCGCGTCTTCGGCGACGGCGATGTCGCCAACGCGTGTTACGCGATCCTCGAAGAGCGCGCGAACGTCGACGTGCTGGCGGGGATCGGCGGCTCGCCGGAGGGCGTCATCGCGGCGTGCGCCGCGCGCGCGCTCGGCGGCGAAATGCAGGGGCGGCTCTGGCCGCGCGACGAGGGCGACGAGGCGATCGCGCTCGAGGAGGGTCACGACATCCACAAGACGCTCACGCTCGACGACCTCTGCGCGAGCGACGACGCGCTGTTCGCCGCGAGCGGCGTGACCGACGGCGAGTTCCTCGCCGGCGTGCGCTATCGGCGCGGTTCGGCGTTCACGCAGTCGATCGTCATCTCGACGTACACGCGCTCCGTCCGCACGATCGACGCCCGGCATGAGCTGCGCCCGCGCGAGCTGCGGTTCGGCGCGATGCCGGCGCGGCCCGCGACCGCGACCTGAAAAAGCGAGAATCGGCGCCACCCCGCGGGCTGAGGAGCACACCCTCAGCCCCGTGGCGCGCCGGCCGGGAGGACGTCTACCAGACGACGTGCCAGTCCACGATCGGAACCTGCGTCCCGTTCGCGAGGGTCAGGATTCCGTTGCCGCTGGCGTCGGTCGTGAAGGTCGCGACCGGCGCGTTCGTGGGCGACGTGATCGTGCCGTTCACCGTCACGATGCCGTTCGCGTCGGTCGAGCTGGTGACGACGAGCGTGTTGCCGCCCAGGAGCGTGCCGTTCAGCGCGACCGCGCTGAGCTCGCCGTCGGAGTCGAAGGTGACGCTTCCGGTGAGCGAGGTCGTGCCGAGCTGCGTCCCGCCCGAGACGATGAACGGCGGAACGCTCGAGAGCGTCAGCCCGCCGAGCGCGGCCTTGAACGCGATTCCGTTGCGGGTTCCGGCGAACGTCGTGTCGTTCGAGGAGTCGGTGGAGACCGACGCGTTGGCGGTGGACTGCCGGCCGTAGGAGGCGTTGATCGAGGGCTTCGCGTCGTTCGCGATGCGGCCGGTGTTGGCCGAGTACGCGCTTGCGCTGAGCGAAGCAGCGTGGCCGTACTGTGTGATCGGCGTCGTGGACGTGCCCACGTAGAACGCCGAGGTGAGGACCCACGAGCCGTTGTTGGACGCGCCGGTCAGCGCGTAATTGTTCTTGCGCACGCCGAGCTGCAGGTGGGCCTGGTTGAAGGTGGTGATCGTGCGCGCGACGGTCGCGGTGCCGCCGCTCGACTTGAAGATCGCGACGCCGTCGCGCTCGACCTGCGTGCATGCGTCGTCGTAGTAGTGGATCGTCTCGACCGTGATCGAGCCGTCGGCATTCACGGTAACGGTGCGCGTGGTGCGGTTTTTGCACCCGTGGGGAAGTGCTTGTGCGCTGCGGCTACTCGACGATGCGCCGAGGATGCCGTTGCCGACGCCGGCGTCGGCTTCGCCGGTGTCCATCGGCTCGAATGCGGCGTCGGTCGAGGTTTGCGCGACGTCCGTCGAGCTGAGCGAGGATTGCGTTGTGGTTCCGGACGAACCGCCGCCGCCGGGGACCGGGGATGAACCGCCGCCTCCGCCGCACCCGGCGAGGAGCGTTGCGGCGACGACCGCCGCGAGCAAAGATGAACGCATAAAGGGGATGACCTCCTGTCAACGAGAGCGATGCGTCGAGCGTACGTCGGGCAGGGAGCGGCTGCATTGGACCAGCCTGAGGAGCGGATGAAAAGTGCATTATCGCCGCCGCGGAGCTTCGCGAGGAATCGGCCCGCGCGGAGTGAAGCACGTCACACTCGGGTGCTCAGGAGGCGTCAGTATGGACCTCGGTCGTGGCCGTTTCCTCGCCGCTACCGGAGCGGCAATCGCCGCCGGAGCGATCCCTGGCGGTGCAGTCGCCCAAAGCGTGAAGCTCCCGTTCGCGAACGGTGATCGCCCGCTGGTCGCGTTTCCGCAGAAGCGACCGCTGATCGTGCTGACGCCGCGGCCGCCGCAATTGGAGACGCCGTTCGCGGTCTTCGATCAAGGCGTGTACACGCCGAACGACGCGTTCTACGTGCGCTGGCACCTGGCGAACATCCCGCAGTCGGTCAACGCCGACACGCATCGGATTGCCGTGACGGGATTGGTCAACAGCGCGCTTTCGCTCTCGCTGGCCGATCTCGGTGCGATGCCGGCGGTGGAGCTCGCCGCGGTGAACCAATGCTCCGGCAATTCTCGCGGTCTTTTCGAACCGCGCGTCGCCGGCGGCGAATGGAGCAACGGCGCGATGGGCAACGCGCTGTGGACCGGTGTGCGGCTGCGCGACATCCTCGACCGCGCCGGCGTGAAGGCCGGCGCGAAGCAAGTGCAGTTCAACGGACTCGAAACCGGCGTGTTCCCGGCCACGCCGAACTTCAAGAAGTCGCTCGACCTCGACGTCGCGCGCGGTGACGACGTCATCGTGGCGTATGCGATGAACGGTCAGCCGCTCCCGGTCCTGAACGGCTATCCGGTGCGGCTGATCGTCCCCGGGTGGTTCGCGACGTACTGGGTCAAGATGCTTTCCGCGATCACCGTGCGCGACACGGTCGACGACAACTTCTGGATGAAGACCGCGTACCGCATCCCCGACACGCCGAACAACGACGTGCTTCCGAGTCAGACGGGGTTCCCGACGATCCCGATCAACCGCATGCGCGTGCGCTCGTTCGTCACCAACGTCGCCGACGGCGGCACGCTGCCGGAAGGCTCGCGCGCCCTGCGCGGCATCGCATTCGACGGCGGCAGCGGGATCAAAGGCGTCGAGGTATCGTCCGACAGCGGCGCCACGTGGCGCGACGCGACGCTCGAGGCCGACTACGGCAAGTACAGCTTCCGCCGCTGGCACGCGGAGCTCGACGTACCGCGGGGGACCTTCGTCGTCGCGGTGCGCGCGACGGGGAACGACGGCGCGACGCAACGGGCGACGGCGGGCTGGAACCCGAGCGGCTACATGCGCAGCGCGATCGAGACCTATCAGGTGACCGTCTCATGACGAAGCAGTCGTTGATCGTGCTCGGGATCGTCATCGCGCTTAGTGCGAGCGCATTCGCCGCGACGAAGGCCACGCCGCCGAAGGGAACCGCGACGATCTCGCTCCCGGGCGACGCCGGGATGGCGTTCAAACCCGGCCCAGGCGCCGGCGTCGTGCAGGGGCAGTGCCTGAGCTGTCATTCCTCCGCGTACGTCTCGACGCAGCCGGTGCTCACCAAAGCGCAGTGGACCGCCGAGGTGACGAAGATGAAAGCCGTCTACGGCGCGCCGATCCCCGACGACCAAGTCCCGACGATCGTCGACTACCTCACAACCCAGTACGGCAAGCCGTAGCAGGCCTTGGATGCCGCTCAGAGCTCGACGGTAACGCCGAGCTCGACGCGGCGCTCCGCCTGAATACTGAGATCGTCGGGGAGCGGCCGCGAGTTCCGTTGTAACGCGGCAAAGAGGTCGCGGCGCCAACCGACCATCCCGTGCGCAGCCGCCGCTTCGATCTTCGGGTCGGCGTAGAAGAACGAAGTATCGTCGCGGTCGAGGTGCAGATCGAACGCGTCGCACGACCGGAAGATCGGGTCGATGCGCGGCGCCTCCATGTATCCGAAGCGGGCGATGACGCGGATCAGCCGCAGGGAGAACCGCTCGACGGTGACCCGCTCCTCGTCGCTGAGGTACGGTTTGCCGGCGCGTGCGATGTTGAGCACGACGATTCGCTCCTCTTGGGCGCGCTCGCGAATCCAGCGGTGCCGGGCCAAGAACGGGACGCCGCGCGGATCGGGTGTGAGGAACACCATGGTGCCCTGGTCGCCGAAACCCGGCGGCAAACGTTCGAGCACGTCTTCGATCGGTATCTGCTGATTTGCGAGCGCCTTGGTCAGGCACCGCCGTCCCTCCAGCCAGGTGAGGCTCAGGACGACCAGCACGGCACTGATGCCGATCGGGATCCAGCCGCCGTCGAGGAACTTGTGGAGCGAGGCGGTGACGAGGCTGCCGTCGACGATAACGAACAGCGCGACCAGCACGAACGATAGCATCCTGTTCCAGCGCAGCACCTTGGTGATCACCACGTAGTACACCAGCGACGTGCAGAGCATCGTGCACGCGACGGCCAAGCCGTACGCCGACGCAAGCCGGTCGCTGGAACCAAAGCCAATGACGAGTATCGCGCAACCGATCGCGAGGAACAGGTTCACGGTCGGAACGAACACCTGCCCTTTGTGCCGGTCGGAGGTGTGCAGCACGCGCACTCGCGGTGCGAGGTTGAGCGCGATCGCCTGCTCGACGAGCGTGAACGTCCCCGAGATGAGGGCCTGAGAAGCGATCACCGTCGCGATCGTCGCCAAGACGACCATCGGGACGAGCGCCCAGCCCGGTGCGAGCGCATAAAACGGGTTGGCGAACGCGGCGGGATCGGCGACCAGCTTTGCACCCTGGCCGAAGTAGTTCAGCAGCAGCGCCGGAAAGACCAACATGTACCATCCCGTTATGATCGGACCGCGGCCGAAGTGCGACATGTCGGCATACAGCGCTTCGACGCCGGTCACGGCAAGCACGACCCCGCCCAAGATCGTGAAACCGGCGAGACCGTTCCGGGTGAGAAACGCGAATCCGTACCGCGGATCCAGCGCGCGCAGGACCTCCGGACTGTGGACGATCGCTAGAAGCCCGAGGACCGCGATGACGGCGAACCACACGAGCATGACCGGACCGAACAGCCTGCCGACACTCTCGGTGCCGCGCCGCTGCAACGCGAACAGCCCGACGATCACGCCTAGCGATATCGGCACGATATACGGTTGGAACTCGCTCGACACGACGCCGATCCCTTCGACCGCCGATATGATGGAAATCGCAGGGGTGATGATCCCGTCGCCGAGCAGCATCGACGCGCCGATCACGACGACGAGGGTCAGCCCCGCCGGGGCGATCATCTTGCCGAAGGCGGGCGGCGGCGACGCCAGCGCGAGCAGCGCGAGGATACCGCCTTCGCCGTCGTGGTCGACACGCATGATGAACGTCGCGTACTTGAGGCAGACGACGATGACGAGTGCCCAGAGCAGCAGCGAAAGGATCCCGAAGACGTCGCCGACGGCGCCTTTGGAGTTCGCCAGGCCCAGGCACACCTTGAACGTGTACAGCGGGCTGGTCCCGATGTCTCCGAACACGACACCCATGGCCGCGACGACGAGCGCAACGCGAGCCGGCCCACCACGCAGAGACATCACCTCAATCGTACCCCTCGCCCAGCACGCCCGCCAGCCGCCGATCGGCCGAACCTTTCGGCTCATGGCCTTTGGGGGACCGATTACCCGCAGAAGTGGCGGCCGGACCTAGCGCGGAGCCGGACTGCTAGGGTGCCGGAACCCAGGATCTTAGACGATGCATCAAGAGTAGGACCGGAGAGACACCCTCATCCGCGATCGCGTTGAGAATGGAGCGATTCTCCAAACCGGGAATCGCTTCGCGGACCATGGCGGGGAGCCGCTCCCGGCGGACAATCCTTCGCAGCCCAAGCGCAAGGTGCGCCAGTCGGTCGACATCGGCCAGCCGCCTTGGCGGGACGCCCTCGCGCGTCGGGGTGGAAAACCTGGCGGTCACGCTCGACGCCGTGCGCGAGGCCGGCGGCAAGGTCGTGATGGGGCCGGTCACCATCCCTACGGTCGGCGACCTAGCGTTCGTCGAGGATACGGAAGGCAACGTGGTCGGCGTGATGCAGTACGCCGGGAAGCCGTAAACCGGGATACCCTCATGGGGCTACTGCTGTTCGACGGCAATGAACGAGGCGACGACTCCGGCCTTTGCGGTGCCATGTGGTTTCGCTCGAAAAACGCTGCCGACAATGGCGGGGATCTGGCCGACGCCCTTCGGCCATTTCATCGTCAAGACGCCGTCGTAGTCGTATTCCCAGCCGGCGGTCGGTGTGTTCGGGCGGCCGGGACCGCTCATATGGATCGCCGTTTGTCCGGATGCGCTCACCTTGATCGTGCCGGTCAAATCGAGAACGTATCCGCCGCCCATATCAAAGGTACCGGTGATCTTGGTTGCCGACGGCGTGCTCAGCGTCATCGTGCCCTCGCCGAAAAGTAATGACAACGCCTTGGCCGCGGAGTTCGCATCGTCGTTAACGATCACATCGGGCCGATCGAGATAGCTTCGATACGTCCACTTTCCAGCGACCGCCCAGCCCGCAGGAGACACCAACTTTATCGGGAGGTAGCTGGAAACGTGCTGTACCGTCGGTCTCGTCTGGGCGTACGAGACGGCGCTCGACGAAGCGGTGAGCGCGACGCTGACCGCGAGGGCAGCGAAAATAGGTTGTCTCATTGATTCCCCCTTAACGATGGGCGTGCAGCGCTGCGCCGTGGTGCGGCCCATATTGCCTCTCGAACGCCCCATAAACACCCCTCGGACGCAGCGAGACGGCGCTCCCTGCTCCTCCCCAAGCCGTTCGGCTAGGCGATTTGCGTCCCTGCCCAGCTACGGCGAAACCGATCCCGGAATGACGCGCTCGGGCATGAACCGTTTTGCATGGTGCCAACGCTCTTTCCGACGCTTCCGACTTGAGATTATATCTACTCGCTTGGGACCTCGCTCGCGCGCGCCCACATACGAAACATCGGACCCAGCTCGGGATGTCGGAGCTGAAAGCCATAGTGACGACGCAGGGCCGAAACCAAAGCTCCCTTACGGCCAAGGATCTCGTCTCCGAGCGAAACGACGAGCGAATTCGGCCACGCTCTCGGTCGAATCTGCCGGATCGCTGCGAAGATTTCGTCGTCAAGCTCGGGATGTCGCGCAGCAAGGAGAACGGCGAGCGCCGCCGTCGACCGCGAAATGCCGGCAGTACAATGAACGACGAGACGTTCATCACCGTGCGCGGCTGTATCGAACTCGAGGAGCGTCTTGATCTGCACCATTGTCGGAGCAGCGTCGTCGGCGACATCGATAACGTCATCAAACCGCAGTGTAAGGACGGGCGCTCGCGTCGAATATAACTCGGGAGGAAACGCGCCGTTCCGGTCGAGGATCGAGATGATCCGGTCGGCGGATGACAGGGGAGCTTCGCGGAGCTCGTCCAGACCACAGACGTGGTGAATCGCAAGATCTGGTGGCATATTCTCTGTGAGGTTCTACCCTTGTACCGGCGGCCATCTCGGTTCGGCCAATAATCGGTCGTCGTAGAAGCGCTAACGCGCGTAACGCGGATCACGGAGAAGCCCCGATTTCGGATTGACCAAGCTGCTAGTTGCCGTTCAGTCTTTCGGCGTTCGTTGCCGTCAACGCCGGCGTCTCAGCGCGACGTCTGCTCGTTCCAGGCGTCGCCGGAGACGGGAATTCCCTCGAACGTGCCCTTGGCGTCGGCGACGCCTTCGTAGACGGGACCGCCGCGGAATTCTTGCGCGTCGATCCGGCTCGTCACGGTGAGCGTCGCGTCGAAGGACGGGATCTCCACCAGCAGCTCCATGAAATAGGTGTCGCCTTCCGGGCTCGTCCACGTCCGTCCGAACGGCGTGATGAACGAGTCGACGTAGTACGTCGTGCCGTCGGCCCGCTGCACGGTCGCGTGACTCGGCCCCCGCTGGTTCAGCGTCGGAGGCGGCGTCTTTCCGTCGGGTATGGTGAAATTGGAGATGCAGACGCCGTTGTTCAACTGCATGTCCTGGAGGATCCACTTCACGGAGTGGCCGTTTTGGGTGAACGCTCCGTACTCGTGGTCCATCCAGGTCACGCCCGTCACCGCGAAGCTCTCGCCCGCGAGGGTGACCGTACCCGACGCCTGGAGACGGGTCAGCGAGTAGTAGTAGTTGTTCGTCTGCAAGTGACCGCCGCTCGTGCCGGGCACGGGATTCACTCCCGTGCCGTTGACGATGAACGGCGGTCCCTGTTGCGAGAGCGTGAGGTCGAATTGCACCTCGGTCTGCGTCTGCTCGTCGGGGAAGCGCGCCTTCACCGCCATGTTCTTCATCGGATCGCCCCAGACGGCGTTCATCGTCACGTAGGAATACACCGCGCGCGCCGTGGCACCGGTCCCGCCGCCGCCGCTGATCGTCACCGTCGGCACCGACGTGAAGCCGAGGCCGCCGCTCACGAGCACGATCGTCTTGAGCGTTCCGTCGGAGCCCGGCTTCACGGCGAGCGCAAGAGCGAGCACACCGCCGCCGCCCGAGATCTCGACAGTCGGAGCCGACGTGTAGCCGCTGCCGGGATCGACGACCTCGATCGCCGAGAGCGCGTTGTTCGGATCGCCCAGCCGGACGGACCAGTCCTTGGTGGGATCGTGTTCGGCCCAGTTGTTGCCGTCGAACATCAGCGGCGGCAGGAACGGCGTCGTCCGCTGGAAGTGCCGGTTGTTGTCGACGTCGGTGAGCATCACTTGCGTGAACGCGAAGCCCCCCTGACCTTCGAATGACGCGGCGTTGATCTCGAAGCCGAACGTCCGCGCTCCGCAGCGGAGCGTCCCGATGTTCCACCACCATTCGGTCGGCGCCGTGCGGTGCAAGTAGTGATCGGCCGGAAGATCGATCACCGATCGGGACGGCGGAATCGGCACGGGCGGAGTGCCGCCGGGTGCGCTGCTTGGCGCGGTTTCCCGCACGGCTGCCGCAAGCGCGGCGGAGACGGACTCGGACAGAAAGCGAGACGCCATGAAACCCAACACCCCCATGCAGCGCGGACACGGTCGCTTCGGGAGCCTACGCCTGCTTCCTTCAGTCGCCATTCGCCCTTTGCAGCATCCGGCGGCGGACGCTTTCGGTCAGGGGACGAAGCAGCGGGCATGGACACGAACGCGTCGATTCCGCGGCGGTGGAGCGTCGAGGTTGACGGTATCCGGTGGCTGCCCCGGATGATCGACAAGGCGCGCATGCACCGCAGCGGCCGGCTCGGTGCATATTTGCTGGGACACTCGCCGGTCGATCGGGCATTGCTCGTGCGCTTGGGACTCACGACCGAGCAGTTCGCGGAGATCGTCGATCGCTCGCCGGACGACCAGGCGGTCCTCACCGCACTGCGCGCTCGCGGCTACGACCAAGAGCGCGTGCGGCGCTGGTCGGCGCGCTTTGCGGCCACGTACCGAATCTACATTCGGCTCTGGGACATCGACGAGGGCTACGTCCGGCCGAACGCGGTGCAGGCGATCGGGCTCGCTGCGTTTCGGCCGATCGAAGGCGCCGTGATGGATCTCGTGCGGCGCGTCCGGCGCGCGCCGTAGCGACTTCGCTGTGCCGCATTCCAAGGTTTTCCACTTGGGGCTCGACGAGGGCGCGCTTCGCGGGGCGAGGCTCGCCATCGTGCCGGGCGATCCGGCGCGGAGCGAGCCGATCGCAAAGCTCATGGACGATCCGACGTTTCTTAGCGCGAATCGCGAGTTCACCTCATGGCTCGGCAAACTCGGGGACGTTTCGGTCGTCGTTTGCTCGACCGGCATCGGCGGACCCTCGACGTCGATCGCGGTCGAGGAACTCGCACAGCTCGGCGTGCGCACGTTCCTGCGCGCGGGGACGACCGGTGCGATCCAACCGCACATCGGCGTCGGCGACCTCATCGTCACCAGCGGCGCCGTGCGCCTCGACGGGGCGAGCCATCACTTCGCGCCG
>CALEOJ010000374.1 GCA_937910425.1 uncultured candidate division WPS-2 bacterium | reverse complement strand
GCTCACCGTAACCGAGCGCGTCGACCGGCGCGCCGGCGCGGGGCCCCAGGCCGACGCGCTCGAGCAGCGCGCGGACCTCGTCGTCGCGCGCGCGGTACCGGCTGCGCGGAACCAGCATCGTGAACCGTTCGGCGCTGTGCGCTTGAAGCGCGAGCACGAGGTTCTCGATCACCGTCAAGCGCGGGAAGAGCGTCGTGGTCTGAAACGTGCGCGCCAGTCCGCGCCGGGCGCGCGCGTGCGCGCTCACCCGCGTCACGTCGGCGCCGAGAAAGCGGACGGAGCCGCGGCTGAGCGGCAGCTCGCCGGCGATGATGTTGAACAGGGTCGACTTGCCGGCTCCGTTGGGTCCGATGATCCCGCAGCGCTCGCCGGTCCGAATCGTGATCGAGACGTCCTCCAAGACGCTCAGGCGCCCGAAGCGCTTCGAGACGCCGTCGAGCCCGAGACAGACGTCGCCGGGATGCGTGTCATCCTGAGCCTGTCGAAGGGCCATGTCATCCTGAGCCTGTCGAAGGGTCATGACTCCTCCGTCACGACCGGCGTCCGGCGGCCGAGCAGCCGGCCCCACAGCCGCGGGACCAGCACGACGAGCCCGCCCGGCGCATACATCACGACGGCGAAGTAGACGACGCCGAGCACCATCTCCCAGCGCTGCGTCACCGCGCTGAGCTCGTTGCTCAGGAACACGACGACGAGCGCGCCGAAGACCTGTCCGTACAGCGTCCCGATCCCGCCCAGGATCACGATGATGAGGATCTGCGTCGACTGATCGAGTGAGAGCGCTACCGGGCCGACGAATTGGTTGTACCAGGCGAACAGGACGCCCGCGACGCCGGCGAAACCGCCGGAGATCGTCATCGCGAGATAACGGTAGAGCCACACGTTGTAGCCCAGCGCGCGCATGCGGCGCGGCGTCTCGCGCACCCCCTTGAGGACGAGGCCGAACGGCGAGCGCACGATGGTGAGCAGCAGGACCAGCGAGATCGCGAAGAACGCCAGGCAGACGTAGTAGTAGCCGGTGTTCGCCGAGACGTCGAACGGGCCGACATGCGGGCGCACGATGCCGGTGATCCCGTTGTCCCCGCCGCTGACGGAGACCCACTGGTAGGCGAGCCCCCACACGATCTCGTTGAGCGCGATCGTCATGATGATGAACCCGACCCCTTCGCTGCGCAGCGCGACGAGCCCGAAGATCGCCGCGGTGAGCATCGCGGAGACGATCCCGAGCGCCATGACCGGCGCGAAGGCGGTCACGTGGAAGCGTGTCGCCGCGATCGCGACCGCGTACGCGCCGACGCCGAACAGGGCGGCTTGGCTGAAGTTCACCAGCCCCGTGAAGCCGACCAGCAGGTCGAGACTCATCGCGACGATCGCGAAGATCCACGTCTGTGTGAGCAGCGAGACGTAGAACGTCGGGACGCCCAGCCGCGGCAGCAGCAGCGCGACGACGAGCCCCGCCGCCGCCGCGACGATCCAGCGCCGGCCTGCGCTCATAGTTTCCTTCCGAACAGGCCCTGCGGGCGGAACGCCATGATGAGCGCGACCGGGACGAAGATCGTGAAGTAGGACAGCTCGGGGAACATCGCCTTGCCGAACGCGTTGACCAGACCGATCAGCAGGCTGCCGACCAGGGCGCCGGTGAGGCTGCCCATCCCGCCGACGATCACCACCGCAAACGCGAGCGGGGTGAGCTCGCCGTCGAGGCCCGGATACGCGCTCGTTATCGGGCCGCCCAGCAGCCCGCCGAGACCCGCAATGAACGCGCCGGCGGCGAAGACGATGAAGAACGCGCGGTTGACGTCGACGCCGAGCCCGCGCGCCATCTCCTCGTCGTCGACGCTCGCCCGGATCATCACGCCGAGCATGGTGCGCTGCAGTGCGAGGAACAGAATCGCGGCGATGGTGAAGCTGATGACGATGACGGCCAGCCAGTACTCTGGGAACACCAGCGTGCCGACGTGGATCGAGCCGGCGAGGATCGGGGGCGGCGCGATCGAGCGCGGGTCGCCGCCCCAGAACGCGAGCACGCCGTCGTCGAGGATCAGCGCGAAGCCGAGCGTCAGCAAGAGCGAGGTGAGCGGATCGGCATGGTACCGGTGGAGGAACGCGCTGTACACCGCCAGGCCCAACACCATCGTCGCGACGCCGGCCGCGACGCTTGCGAGCCAGAAGTTCATCCCGTGCGCGACCAGGGTCAGCCCGACATACGCGCCGAGCAGATAGAACGCCGTCTGCGCCAGATTGATGATGCGCATGAGCCCGAAGATCAACGTCAGGCCGGACGCGATCAGGAACAGCAGGCTCCCGTAGGCGAGCCCGCCGAGCGCGTTCTGGACGTAGAACTGAAGACCCATGGTTCTTCCCTCGCCGACGCTACGGGTCCGGTGCGATTCCGGCCATTGCCTTCAATACCGAAGCGATCGCGGCCGTATCCTGTTTTCCGCGGCCCTCCGCCAGCGCCGCCGCGTAGAAGACCGCGCTCGCCGAGAAGAGCGGCGTCGGAGCGCCGACGTCCCGCGCGAACGCGGCGATGATCTCGATGTCCTTCTGGTAGACGTCGAGCTTCATCGTCGGTTCGTCGTAGCGTCCCGCCACCATCATCGGACCACGGACGGCGAGCATCCGCGACGCTCCGGCACCTTCGCCGACGACCTCGATCATCATCGTGGGGTCGATGCCGGCCTTTTGTGCCAGGACCACGGCTTCCGCGGTCGAGAGGTTGTGGATCGTGACGAGCAAGTTCGCGATGTACTTGAGCTTCGAGCCGGTACCGAACTCGCCGACGTAGCGCACGACGCGCGCGATGCTCGCGAGAACGCCGCTCACCGCGTCGTACGCCGCCCGCTCGCCGCTGACGTAGACCGCCAGGTCTTTCACGCGGGCCTGCGAGCCCGTTCCGCTCACCGGCGCGTCGAGCACGATCGCGCCGAGTGCCGCCAAGGCTTCCCGGCAGCGTTCCTTCACCGCCAGCGGCAGCGTGCTGGCCTCGATGACGACCAGGCCGGCGTGCGCCCCCGCGGCGAGCCCGTCCTCGGCGAAGAACGCCGCTTCGACCGCGGGCACGCTGGGCAGCGCGGTGATGACGACGGCCGCATCCCGCGCGACCGCGCGCGGATTCGCGGCGCAGATCCCGCCGGTCTCCTCGAAACGGCGCATCGCTCCGGCGTCGACGTCGAAGCCGGAGGTCGGGAACCCGGCCTCGACCAGATGACCGGCATAAGCCGATCCCATGATCCCGAGCCCGACCACGCCGACACGCTGCGCCACGCGCTACGCGACCGAGGAGCTGCGCGGCGCCGTGCTGCCCGCGGCGAGCGCCTCGACGCACCCGAGCCGGGTGTAGTTTCGCGACGGGGGGTGAAGGGGCATCGTGAAGTAGCCAAGCCGCATCGCCGATCCTCCGCCCCGCCTATCTATCGCCCGATCACCCGCGTTTCCCTTGCCGACAAGGACGGGGTTTCCGTATCGCCATAACACCACGGATGCGAGTGAAGCAGCCCCCTCGAACGCGGCTCTCCGCCGACGCGCGCGAGCGGCTCATCGCGCGCGGCGCGGTGGCCTTCTTCTGCGAGGCCGGGTTCGGCGGGCAGACGCGCGAGCTTGCGAAGCGGCTCGGGATCACGCAGCCGCTGCTCTACCGCTACTTCCCCAACAAAGAGGCGCTGATCGACCGCGTCTATCGCGAGGTGTACCTCAACCGCTGGGACCCGCGCTGGGAAGAGCTGCTCGACGATCGCTCGCGTCCCGCTCGCGAGCGAATCGTCGCCTTCTACCGCGACTACGCGAAGGCGGTCCTGAGCTACGAGTGGATCCGCATCTTCATGTTCTCGGGGCTACGCGGGATGAACCTCAACAGCCGCTATCTCACGCTGGTGCGCGACCGCATCTACACGCGCGTCATCCGGGAACTGCGGCGCGAGTACGGGATGCCCTCGCCTGCGGAGGTGCCGATCGGCGAGATGGAGTTCGAGCTGATGTGGGCGCTGCACGCCAGCATCTTCTACATCGGGATCCGCAAGTGGATCTATGGGCTCGAGATCCCGGAAAACGTCGACGAGGTCGTCGAGAACTTGGCGACCGCGTTCCTCGACGGCGTCCCCGCCGTCATGGCGAAGGCGCTGAAGCCCGCGGCGAAGGCTCCTCGGCGAGCGCCGCGGCCGCGCGGCTGAGAAACGAGCGCGCGTTTCCGCCGAGGATCGCGGTACGCCCGGCGTCGTCGAGCCCCGGGATGCTCGCGACGGTCCCCCGCGGATCGTCGATCCCCATGTCGAACGGCCGGTCCGTGCCGACCACGACGCTCGCGGCACCGACGCGCCCGACGAGGTACGCCAGCAGCGCGTCGTCGTGCGTGACGATGTCGAAATACAGCTGCGAGAGATACGCGCTCGGCGGTTTGGGGATCGTCTTCGTCTCGGGCCGCACGCGGTAGCCGTGGTCGAGGCGGCCCGCGATCGACGCCAGCGTCCCGCCGCCGTGCGCGAGGATCATGTTCAGCTGCGGAAAGCGTTCGAACACGCCCGCGAAGATCAGGCGCGCGACGATCAGCCCGGTCTCCGACGGGTTGCCGAACAGGTTGCCGAGATAGTATGGGGCGGCACGCTCTCCGCCGAGCTCGTGGTGCGGGTGCATGAAGACCGGCACGTCGAGCTCGCAGCACGCCGCCCAGAACACGTCGAGCCCGGGATCGTCGAGCGGTGCGCCCGCGACGCTCGAGCCGATCTCGACGCCCCAGTGACCCAGGTCCTCGACGGCGCGACGCAGCTCGGCGACCGCGGCCTGCGGCGACTGGAGCGGCACGGTGCCGAATACCGCGAACCGGTGCGGCGCCCGGGCGACCACCGCGGCGAGCGCGTCGTAGATCGGAAGAGCGTCGTGTAGGGAAAGAGTGTAGATCTCGGTG
>CALEOJ010000373.1 GCA_937910425.1 uncultured candidate division WPS-2 bacterium | reverse complement strand
CTCGCCATAATTGCCCGCCACGATCACCGCGGTCTCGCGGTCCGCGGCCGGCAATCCGGCGACGACGCGTTCGACCGTCGTCGCCAGCTCGGGCCATCCGTGCATATCGGCCCAGTCGGGGGGCAGGACCGCCTCGGCGTGGTGCTCCGTCGCCGTCGCGCCGCGCGACAGGTGCAGCGCACCGAGCACGCGCGATTCGTACGCGAGGAACGTGCGCTCCGGAAGCACCGGCAGCACGATCGGGAGCAAGATGGCGCCGGCGACGACGAGCACGGTCGCCAGCACCGGGCGAAGAAGACGCGAGCGCGCGGTCCACGCTTCGAGCGCGACGCAGCCGGCGGCGAACGGTATCGGGTAGATGGCCGCCGGGTAATAGTGCTTGCCGTGCAGCACGATCATCGCGCCGATCAGCAGCACGAACGCGAGCATCAGAAAACGCGTCGCGGGCTCGCGCGCGAGGCGCACGAGACCGGCGATCCAGACCGACGCGAACAGCGGACCGGTGATCAGGATCTCTTGCCCGAGATACGCGACCGGGCCGACCTCGACGTTCTTGCCGTGCTGTCCGTTCCGCAGCAGCTCGACCATCGGCCACCCGTGCGCCCATTGCCACAGCCCGTTCGGCAGCGCGATGAGGACGCACAACGCGACCGCGCCGAGCATCCAGCGCGATGCGAAGAGCCGCCGCTCGGGCAGCGCCAGGAGCGCCGCGACCAGCGCCAGCCCGAAGAAGGCGGTGCTGTACTTCGTCTCGAGCGCAATCCCCAGCGCGCCGCCGGCGACGAGCGCCC
The DNA here is from genome assembly GCA_937910425.1 of uncultured candidate division WPS-2 bacterium. GTDB lineage: Bacteria > Vulcanimicrobiota > Vulcanimicrobiia > Vulcanimicrobiales > Vulcanimicrobiaceae > Vulcanimicrobium. The sequence goes on along the minus strand of CALEOJ010000373.1, from coordinate 16,192 downwards.
AACGCTGGTCTCCACGCACGACGCGCAACAGCGCGTACGCCACGAGCGTCCAGAGAAACGGGTTTGCCTCGTCGGTTCCGACTTTGCCGCCGAACGCCGCGAGCACCGGCGAGAGCGCGACGACGATCGCGGTGAGCACGCGCGCGAACGCCCCGCCGCCCAGCGCGGCCGCCAGCGCGACCGCGACGAACACCGTCGCGGCGGCGAACAGCGCGGGAACCGCGCGCATCAGCACCAGGGAGTGTCCGCCGAGCTGCGTCGCGGCGGCCATCAATGGGACGAGCGGAGGCTGATCGACGTAGCCCCAGTCGGGCCGGAATCCGCATATGATGAAGTACAGCTCGTCGCGGAAAAAGCCGTAGTGCGGGTTCGCGACGAGATGCACGAGAAAGGTCGCAACCGCCGCGACCCAGGGGATCGCGCGCAAAGTCCGGTCGTGCGCGGTGGTCATGCGAGGTTCATGGCGCACAACCGCTGCGTCGCTCACCGGCAGACGAGCGGACCGCCAAGGTCTTCAGGCGCGATAGCGGTCGCCTTTGGTGGGGTCGGACTTCAGCTCGGGATAGCAGGCGCGCAAGGGATGACGTTCGAGATCGAGGACCTCGTCGTTGTCCCAGGGTTCGAAGGCGTTGGTGATGTTGCCGAGCCCGGTCTTTTCCAGCTCCGGATGGTGGCGCAGCAGCACCAGCTTCAAGCTCGCCCGGTCGATCCAGTCCAACCCTTCGGCCGTATACGTCTCTTCGTTGTAGCTGTCGGTGTAGAACCGGTCCGCTTGCAGGCGGCGCGTCGCGGCGAAGATGAAGATCTGGAACATCGTCTCGCCGAAACCGAACCCCGTCGGCCGATGGCCTTCGGACAGGGTCCCGATCATGAGGTCGAGTTGCTCGACCGCGTCGTCGCCGTCGCCGTAGACCTCGCGGATGCGCCGCACTACGTCGGCATCGTCGGTCAGATCTTCGAGCTTCTGGATCGGCGCGAGGCCGAGGCCGCGCCGGAAGTCGTTGTAGCGCGGAACGCCGCGTTCGCGCGCGCGGAAGATGTCGATCGCACCCATGTCGAGCAGCGGATTGCCGGGAATGCTGAGCTCTTGGAAGAAGCGCGGATAGTTGTTCAGGACGAGCTGGCCGGGCTGCTGGACGCCGAACGAGTAGAACAGGTCGGACATCGGCATCCGCTGCGTCAGCTTGGCCGATCCCGCCTGACGCACCGCGGTGAAGGGCGCGCGCTCGAGCTCCTCGCCCGTTTCGTGCCGGTGGAACACCAGCTCCTCGGGGAGCAGCGAATGGAGCCGGTAGATCTCGACGAACTCTTGCGAGAGCCCGTACGGCTGGTTGTGCTTGTCGATCGGGTTACCCACCACGCCGCCCATCTCGGGATTGCGGATGTTGATCGGCGCGACCGTTTTCTTGTCTTTCCCGCGCCGAAGCAGCTGCGTGAGGATGCCGTACCAGTTCGCGTTCAGCGCGGTGTTGAGCACGGGATTGGGCAGGATCGCGGGCGTCCATTCCACGGTGTGGATCTTGGCCATGACCGCGGCATTGATCAGGCGTGCGACGTTGAACAGCCGGTTGTCGTCCCAGGCGGGATAGCTCGCCTTGAGCATGTCGCAGATGGAGTTGTGCTCCTGTGCGAAGAGCGTGTGCAGCATGCTCAGCCCCACCCACCAGTTGCGGGTGAAGCCGGTCACTTCGATGCCGTGCTCGTCGAGCGGCAAGTGCTGGTCCTCGGTCAGGAGCAGCTTGCCGTCGACGTGGCTGCGCACGCGGTCCTGCGTCGCCTGATCGCTACCGTAAATCTGGTTGCCGTCCCACCACTGGCTCACTTCGTTGATGAAGGTGACGGGGACGGGCTCGTTGCCGGCCGCCCCGTACGTCGCATCGCGGCGAGTCCTCGGGATGCGCATCACCGACTGGCCGAACAGCTTACGAGCCGGATCGTCCTCTGCCAGCGGGATCTCGAACATCTCGTCCATGTCGTTCTCGCCGTGGCTGATCCAGTCGCTGTTCTGGAAATTGATCCAGACCGCCGCAAGCATGTTCAGGAACGGAACCTGCTTCATCGGTCCTTCGCGTGACAGCAGCTTCAGGCTGACCACGCGCGGATTGGGCGTCAGCAGCGACTCCGGCGTCTCGGGCTCGACGAACTCGAGCGGTATGTTGCGCATGAATCGCGTCCCGGCGGACCCCTCTCGCGGATTCTCGAGATTGTTCCAGCTGCCGTCGGCGGTGCGAAAATGCGTCACACCCCCAGGCGGCGTCAGATTCTCCGGCTGGAACGCGATCTTGGCACCGTTGGGATACACGGGCGTCATGTGCTCGGCGAACAGCCGATTGCGCATGAATGCCAGCGTCAGCACCCCTGCGGGGCCGCCGCGCTGATACCAGTTGGTCCAAACGCGGCCGTGGAATCCGGCGATCCGGCCGAACACCGTCGTCGTCGTCTCCATGACGACGGTGACGACCGCGCCGATCCCGCTCCCGAGGCCCGTCAAGATCCGCTGCATCGCGTCGGGCTGGATGTGCGGCGGCGGCGAGGGCAGGTCGCCGTCACGGACGCCCGGCGGAGCCAACAGCTGTTCGCGGGTGAAGGCATAGCGCGGCGGCACCGGCATGTCGATGCGCGCGAGCGCGTTCGCACGCGCTTTCTCCAAGAGTTCGCGCCAATCGGCGCGGTCCGGCGCTGCCAGCAGCGCCGCCTCGAAGCCCTTGACGGCGCCCTCGTAATCCTCGCTCAGATAGCTTTTCAAGGCCTCTGCGGCCGCCTGCTCGGCGGTACCGGTCTCGGCGGCCGGGATGATTTCGGACACGTGCGACTCCCGTTTAGGCGTTCATGTTGGCGTTGAGCATGTCGGGATAGGCGCTTCCATACGGCACGGACTGCGTGGCAGCCCCCTGAGCGCGGGCAATGGATCGAAGCTACGTCGAGCGCGGCATCCCGAGGACTTTGTTCCCGATGAACGCGAGCACCAGGTTGTTCGAGATCGGCGCCACGATGTAGAGGCGCGTTTCGCGCGCGATGCGCTCGACGTCGTAATCGGCCGCGAAGCCGTTGCCGCCGAGCGCGTCGATCGCCGCGTTCGCCGCCTGCCACGAGGCCTCGCTGGCGAGCAGCTTCGCCATGTTCGCTTGCGGACCGCAGGGCTCGCCGCGGTCGAAACGGTCGGCGGCGTCCTTGCGCACGAGGTCGGCGGCTTCGAGCGCGGCGTGCGCGCGCGCGATCGGGAACTGGATCGACTGGTTCGCGCCGAGCGGCTTGCCGAAGATCTCGCGCTTCGTCACGTATGCCGAGGCGCGTTCGACCAGGAATCGGCCGTGCCCGACGCACTCAGCGGCGATCAGGATCCGTTCGGCGTTCCAGCCGTCGATGATGTAGCGAAAGCCGCGTCCCTCCTCGCCGATGAGGTTCGCGGCCGGGATCTCCAGATCGCGGATCGCGATCTCGTTCGTCTCGTTGTTCATCCACACCGGGATCGGCGTGACCTCGATCGCGCCCGGCCGCACCGCGCGGAGATCGACGATGAACACGGAGAGTCCGGCGCCGCGGTCCTCGGCGCTTGCCAGCCCGGTACGCGCCAGCAGCAGCATCGCGTCGGAATGCTGAAAACGCGACGTCCAGCGCTTGCGGCCGTTCACGACGTAGGAGTCGACGCGCCGCACCGCCGTGGTGGTGATGCTGGTCGTGTCGACGCCCGCATCGGGCTCGGTGACGCCGAAGGCCTGCAGCCGCACCTCGCCGCTCGCGATCCGCGGCAGCCAAGCGCGCTTCTGCGCCTCGCTCCCCCAGCGCAGTAGCGTCCCCATCGTGTAGAGCTGCGCGTGCGCGGTCCCGGCGTTGCCGCCGGCGTGGTTGATCTCCTCGACGATCACCGCGGTGTCGCCGAGCGAGAGCCCCAGGCCGCCGTACTGCTCCGGGATCAGCGCCGCGAGGTAGCGCGCTTCGGTGAAGGCGCGTGCGAATGCGTCCGGATACGCGCCCTGCGCGTCGAGCGCGCGCCAGTATGCCGCCCCGCCCAGGCGCTCGCACAGCGCGCGGACGTCGGCCCGCAGCTGTTCGCGCTCCACGTCAGGCGGACTGGAGCGTGTCGCGCGGGTCTTGGCCGCGCTTGTATACCATGAACGTGCGCTCGTACGCGATGATCGTCTCGTCGCGCTGGTTGACGCCGGTCGTGCGCGCGGTGACGATCCCGACGTCGGCGCGGGAGCCCGACTCCCGCTTGGCCAGGATCTCGCTGGACGCGTACATCGTGTCGCCGATGTAGACGGGGCTCGGCAGCCGGATATCGTTCCAGCCGAGGTTCGCCATCACGTGTTCGCTCAAATCCGAGACGGAGAGTCCGACGGCGAGCGAGAGCGTGTAGCACGAGTTCACGAGGATCTTCCCGAAGGGGGTTTTCTGGGCGAGATTCTCGTCGAAGTGGATCGGGTTCGTGTTCAAGGTCAGCATCGTGAAGAGCGTGTTGTCCGTCTCCGTCACGGTGCGTCCGAGGCGGTGGCGATAGATGTCGCCGACCTCGAAGTCCTCGTAGTACCGTCCGCGCCAGCCCTCTTTGATCATAGGCCCCCGCGCGTTCGGCGATCTCTTAACTCTTCCTTAGTGATGCGCCCGTAGGGCGACGGGTTCGCCGAAGGCGAATCCTAAAGTCCGGGGACGCGGGGGCCCCAGCCGGTGAAGGGGGTGCTGTCGGCGCCGGTGGGGCGCGCCAAGGTGCGTACCGGGCGCGCCGTGTCGGGTCGTTGTGTCGTGGTCTTCATGCCCGTATGTACGGTGCCGCGGGACCGGAGTTTCGAGCGCAACTGCCGTCGTCCGGCCAGGGGCGGCTAAACGGACCCGAATTTTTGCCGATGCAACTCCAGGAGTCGGGAGCGTGGTTTCGGAATGTGACGCCCTAACATCCCGGCTCTTGACGGCACGCGAGTGTCTCGAACCGGCCTCTCGCCCCGTCGAGGAGCGACGGAGCGCACCCTCTCTAAGGCGCAATGGACCTACAAGACGCGACGCCTGCCGTTACTATGCGGCCGAGACGTCGCCCCGCGCACGACTCCGCCCGTACGGCTCACTCGCGGGCGCCGCACCTTCGCCCGTATCAGGTCGAAGCGCAGCAGGCGATCCTCGAGCATCGCGCGCGCGGCGTGCGCAGTCAGCTCGTCTCGCTCGCCACCGGCCTCGGCAAGTCCGTGGTGATCGCGACGCTCCCCAAGCTGCTCTCGCTGCGCCCCGGCGACGTGACGGTCGTCGTCGCGCACCGCGACGAACTGATCGAGCAGCTCGTTGACAAGTTCCACGTCGAGAATCCTGAAGCGGTGATCGGCGTCGAGAAGGCCGAGCGCCGCGCCTCCGAAGAGTGCAACATCGTCGTCGCGACGGTCCAGACCCTCGCCGACAAACGTCTGGAAGAGTTCGTCGCGCGCTTCAAGCGGCGGATCGCGCTGTTCGTCATCGACGAGGCGCATCACGCGGCGGCACCCTCCTACCGCGCGATCGTCGACGCGGTCCTCGGGCAGCGCCCCGAAGCGATGATCCTCGGCTTCACCGCGACCCCGAACCGCGGCGACGGCGTCCGGCTCGTCGACGTCTTCGAGAAGATCGTCTACACGATGGACGCTCGCAAGGGGATCGACGCCGGCTACCTGGTGCCGGTGAAGTCCTACGCGGTCATGACCGGCGTGAACCTCGACGAGGTCGCCTCCCGCGGCGGCGACTTCGTGATCGGGCAGCTCGCGCAAGCGGTCAACATCGGGCAACGCAACGAGCGGATCGTCGCCGCCTACAAGCAGAACACGCCGGGGCTCAAGGCGCTCGTGTTCACCGCTTCGGTCGAGCACGCTCGCGACGTCGCCGAAGAGTTCGTCGCCCGCGGCGTCAACGCCGAGTGGGCCTCCGGCGAGACGCCGCGCGAAGAGCGCGAGCGCATCGTGCGTGAGTTCCGCGGCGACGGGATCGACGTGCTGGTCAACTGCGGGCTCTACCTCGAAGGCTTCGACGTCCCGTCGGTGCAGGTGATCCTCAACGCGCGGCCGACCAAGTCGACCACGCTGTACACGCAGATCACCGGCCGGGCGCTGCGGCCGCTCGACGAGATCGCGACGCCGCTCTCGAACACGAACTCCGGGCTCGAGCGGCGCGAGCTGATCGAGAAGTCACCGAAGCCGGCCGCGATCGTGATCGACCTGGTCGACCAGGCGCAGCGGCACCAGTTGATGACGGTCCCCTCCCTCTACGGGCTGCCGCCGCACATCGACGCGCAGGGCCAGATGACCGCGCAGGTCGCCGACAAGTTCGAAGAGCTGCTGCGGCGCGATCCGAAGCGCGCGGCGAAGGTGCGCACGGCGGAAGAGATCGAGACCGCCTTGGTCGAGATCGACGCGTTCAACGGCCCGCGCGAGATCAAGCCGACCTTCCAGCCGATCGATCCCGAGAGCCACTGGCGACTCGAGATGCCCTCGCAGCGCACGGCGTACGACCGCAAGGGCCGGCCGATCCCCGACTTCTCGCGCAAGTGGGATCAGTGGGTCGCTGAGGCGCGCCGGGTCGCGCCGCACGAGGACGCCGAACGCTTCGCCAACCGGATGCTCGACGTCAACCAGAAGTCGGTGCGCTGGGAACGGCGCCGCATCGACGTGAAGCGCGACGGCGACAAGTTCGTCACGCTGTACTCCACCGAAGATCTTCCCGAGCGCGTGATCGAGGTCGGTTCCTCGCTGGTCGGGCTTCTCGGCAGCGCGTACCAGCGGGTCGACGAGATGCTCTCCGGCTACGCGCAAGTTCCCGGCAACGGCGCCGCACCGCGGCCGTCCGCGAACGGACACCACGCCGGGACGGAGATGAAGAACCCCGCGACCGGACGCCGCCGTCGCGGTCGCCGCGCGCGTTCGCGGTAGCGGCCTTCACGTGAGGCTACCGGCTGCGGCGTTCGCGCTGTTGCTCGGGCTCGGTGCTACGACGCCCGCCCCGGCCGCCGGGCACCATCCCTGGAGCGATCCCGGCCACGTGCGGATCGGCGCACTCCGCACGCTCGACAACCTGAACCCGCTCCTCTCGGGCCAAGCCGCGACCACCGACCTCGCGCAGTTCCTCTTCAGCGGGCTGATCCGCTTCGACGACCACGGCGATCCGATCCCCGACGCGGCCGAGGCCGTACCGACGCGGGAGAACGGCGGGATCAGCCGCGACGGCAAGACGATTACGTACCGGCTGCGGCCGGGGCTGCGCTTCTCCGACGGCCAAACGCTCACGGCCGACGACGTGGTGTTCACCTGGCAACAGGTGATGAACACGCGCAACAACGTGCCGTTCCATTTTCCCTACGATCAAGCGGAGAGCGTCGTCGCGAGAGACGCGCGCACCGTCGTCGTGCGCTTGCGCGCGCCCTCGGCGCCGTTCGTCTCGAACTTCTTCCGCTGCGGCGCACAAGGCGCGATCCTGCCGAAGCACCTGCTGCAAGGCAAACCCGACCTGAACCAGGATCCGTACAACGTCAAGCCGGTCGGCAGCGGACCGTTCATGGTCGAGCGCTACGACGTCAACGCGACGCTCGTGATGGTTCCGAACCCATACTGGTTCGGCGGCAAACCCGGGCTGCGCCGCGTGACGTACCGCATCATCCCGAGCGAGAACACGCTGCTGGTCTCGCTCAAGACGCACGAGATCGACTTCTACTTCGCGGCACCGGAGCAGCAGTATCGCGAGCTCAAAGCGCTCGAGGGCGTCACCGTCGCGGCGCTGCCGTCCTCGCAGTTCGAGATGGTCGCATTCAACAGCGGCCGCGCGCCGCTCAGCGACGTACGGCTGCGCCGTGCCGTCGCCATGGGAATCGACTGGCGCACGCTGGCCCGCACTATCTATCTCGACGTCGACCTGACCGACTGGGGCGATGTGTTCCCCCGCTCGTGGGCGTACACCGCGCAGCCCGATCCGACGCCCTTCGACCCGGCGAAGGCGCGCGCGCTGCTCGATGAAGCGGGTTGGAAACCCGGTCCCGACGGCGTCCGCGCGAAGGACGGGAAGCGACTCGAGCTCGAGATCAGGACCGTCGCCGGCGCGATCACGCGCGAGAACGCCGAGGTGGTGATCCAGCAGTCGATGCGTGCGATCGGCGTCGACCTCCAGGTGCACAACGCGCCGGCGAACATGCTGTTCGCGCCGATCGGCGCCGGCGGGCTCTTGGCGAGCGGCAAGTTCGATCTCGGCATCTTCGCCTGGACCAAGAACCCCGATCCCGACGACAGCCAAACCGCCGGCCCGGAGTATCTCCCGCCGCACGGGGGCAACTACTCTCGGGTCACCGATGCGACGTTGGGGATGCTGCAGCACCGTGCCAATGCCGTCTACGACCGCGCGGCGCGCAAGGCGCTCTACGCGCAGCTCGAGCGACGGCTCGGCGAAGTGCTGCCCTATCACACGATGGTATGGCGCGCGAACGTCAACGCGTGGAACGACGACCTGCACGGCGTAAAGCCGGCGCAGGCGGTAAGCGACTTCTGGAACGTGGGTAGTTGGACGCTGTGAAGCCGGAATGGATCAAAAAAAGCGACGAGCTCGCTGAGCCGGTCGTCGCCCTCTACACGCTGGCGGCGCCGGAGACGGCGTCCTCGCTCGGACTGAGCCAGGCCGACGCGGCGACGAGCGACCTGCGCGAGGGCTGGCGCGACCGGATCCGCGAGGCGGCGTTCCGCGCCGCCGAGACGCTGCGCGCCGCCGAATCGAGCGAGGACGACCCCCGCGTTCGCGAGGACATCGCGATCCTGCTCACCGCCGTCGACGATCTCGTCCGCGGGATCGACGTCTACGACCGCCATCTGGTGGTGCTCATCGACGTCGCGCGGATCGCGTTCGGCGGGATCCGCGTGCTGCTGGACGAGCAGAACCCGCCCGAGCGCAAAGCGCTCGCGGTTACGCGGCTGCGGCGCTACGCCGGGCTGGAGACGAACGCGATCCCGCTCGCGCAGAGCGCCGAAGCCGAAACACGCACGCGTCTCGCCCGGCCCGGACTGACCGGACCGTACGTGCAGGAAGTGCGGACGGTGCTCTCTCTCGGGCCCGTCCTGCTCGAGGGGATCGGCGCGCTGCTGCGGTCGTCCGGACTCGACGGCTGGGAGGACACCTACGACGCCCTGCGCGCGCAATACGACCACTACGCCCGCTTTGTCGAGGCCGAAATGTTGCCGCGCGCACGCACGGACCACCGGCTTCCGCCCGAAGTTTACGAGTACCGGCTGCACGACGTCGGCGTCGACATCTCGCCGGCGGATCTCGCCGCGCGTGCGCACGCCGCGTTCGACGCGATCGCGGCGCAGATGACCACGCTCGCTCCGCAGGTCGCCGCCGAGCGGGGATTCGCCTCGCACGACTACCGCGAGGTGATCCGCGCGCTCAAACGCGAGCAGATTCACGGCGATGCCGACGCGATCGTCGATTTCTACCGCAAGCGGCTCGAAGAGATCGAAACGATCGTGCGGCGCGAGAACCTGGTCACGCTTCCGCAGCGGCCCGCCCGCATCCGCGTCGCCTCGCTCGCCGAGAGCGCCGAGACGCCGGCCGCGCACATGAACCCCGCGCCGCTGGTCGGCAACACCGGGCAGGTCGGCGAATTCGTGCTGCCGCTCGACGTCCCGCCGGCGGCAGGCGCGAGCGGCACCGAGCGATCCGACGACTTCACGCACGACGCGGTGACCTGGACGCTGACCGCGCACGAAGCGCGGCCGGGCCACGAAGTGCAGTTCGACCGCATGCTCGAAGGCGGCCTATCGCTGGCGCGCGCGGTGTTCGCGTTCAATTCGGTCAACGTCGAAGGATGGGCGCTCTACGCTGAGGCGATCGTGCTGCCGTACATGCCGCTCGCGGCCCAGCTGTGCTCGCTCCAGATGCGGCTGCACCGTGCGGCGCGTGCGTTCCTCGATCCCGAGCTGCAGAGCGGCGAGATCACGCCCGAAGCGGCGCACGCGTTTCTCGAACGCGAGATCGTCTACTCGGCGCCGTTCGCGCGCAGCGAGGTCGAGCGCTACACCTTCCGCTCGCCGGGCCAGGCGACGTCGTACTTCTACGGCTACACGAAACTCGTCGCGCTCCGCGCAGAGGTGGAGGCTGCGCTGGGCGCGCGGTTCGAGGCGCGAGCGTTTCACGACTTCGTGCTCGATCAAGGTCTCGTTCCGCCGGATGCACTCCGTACCGCCGTGCTCGCTCGGTTCGCCGACGATGGAGCCGTGATCTCGTGAAAGCAACCGTCTTCCACGGCGCGCGCGACGTGCGCGTCGAAACCGTCCCCGATCCCTCGATCCACAAGCCGACGGACGCGATCGTGCGCGTCGTGAACGCGGCGATCTGCGGATCCGATCTCTGGCCGTACCGCGGCGTCGCGAAGTGGGCGGCGGGTTCCCGGCTCGGCCACGAGTTCATCGGGATCGTCGAGGCGGTCGGCAGCGGCGTGACCGCGATCGCGCCGGGCCAATTCGTCGCCGCACCGTTCTCGTACGCCGACGGGACCTGCGCGTTCTGCCGGCAGCACCTCTACACGTCGTGCGAGCACGCCGGTTTCTGGGGCGGCACGGACGACGACGGCGGACAGGGTCAGTTCGTCCGCGTTCCGTTCGCGGACGCAACGCTGGTCGCGATCCCCGACGCGATCCGCGACGACGCCGTCAAGCGTACCGCGGTGCTCGCCCTGACCGACGTGATGGGGACCGGCTACCACGGCGTGGTGAGCGCGGGGACGCAAGCCGGCGGAACCGTCGTCGTGGTCGGCGACGGTGCGGTGGGCCTGTGCGCCGTGCAGTCGGCGCGGTACCTCGGTGCCGAGCGCATCGTCTGCGTGGGGCACCACGCCGCGCGGCTCGCGCTCGCCGAGCGGTTCGGCGCGACCGACGTCGTCGACTCGCACGATCCCGACGCCGCGCAGCACGTCGTCGAGCTGACCCACGGCGGCGCACCGAGCGTCGTCGAGGCGGTCGGCATGCAGAGCTCGCTCGATCTCGCGCTCGCCGTCGTCCGTGACGGCGGAACCGTCGCTTTCGTCGGCGTCCCGGCCGGGATGGAGACGCTCGCGTTCCGCCGCCTCTTCAGCGGCAACGTCGCGCTCCGCGGCGCGCTGGCGCCGGTCCGCGCCTATCTGCCCGAACTGATGTCCGCGCTCGCCGGCGGTGCGATCGATCCGTCGCCGGTCTTCACCCTGAAGCTCCCGCTCGAAGGAGCGCCGCAGGGCTACAAGGCGATGGACGAGCGCGAAGCGATCAAGGTCTCCCTCGAGATCTCCACGCCGTAAGGTCCGGCCACGCGCACGAACCAGCTCGCCAGCAGCGCCAACAGCGCCGCATCGTCGAAAAATCCCAACAGCGGGATATCGCCGAGCAGGTTCAGCGGCGACAGGATGAACAGCACGCCCGCGAGCGCGAGCAGCTTCAGCCGCAGCGGTACGCGCGAATCGCGCGCGAGCGCGTACGCGCGAGCGAGCGTGCGACGAGAGGCCAACAGGAGACGCAGGAGACCCATGCTCGTAACAACGCGCCCGGCTGGAATTTGTTTCGCCCGCTCGCCGTACAAGGCGAGCCTCAGACCGCACGCGAGACGTAGAACTTGAGCTGCACGCGCCCGGAACCGCCTTCGACGGTCAGCAGCGCATACGAATAGAGCAGGTTCAGCCGTTTGTCCGTCGGCGAACCAGGGTTGGCGAACAGCACGCCGCGCTCGCGGCCGACCACCGGCCGATGGCTGTGGCCGAACAGCACGACGTCGACCTCGCCCTCCTCGAACGCGCCGAGCGCGCGCGACTGCGTCGACCCGCGTCTCCCGTCGCCATGGACCATCCCAACGCGCACATCCTCGATCCGCACGATCTTCCGGCGGCCGAACCGCTCGCGGATCGCCGGCCCGTCGTTGTTCCCCGCCACCGCATCGAACGGAGCGATCGCCTCGAAAAGCGGCACCGCAAGCAGATCGGTCATGTCGCCGAGGTGCAGGATGCGTGCAACCCCGGCACGCCGCAACCCGCGCTCCAGCGCGCGCGGCAGCGCACGCCCGAAGCGCGGAAGATGCGTGTCGCTGACGATGCCCACGCGGGTCACACCGCTATCGTGCCCGCTCGCGGGCACGAACCAACGGTTCGTCGTCGAGCACGACCGCGACAACCGTCACGGCCTTGGCGAGAGCGTAGACGACGTCAGCCGCGCGACGCCGCAACCGAATCGGCGGAACGTCGGCGCGAAGGACGGCGATGGCACGGTGCCGGTCGCGGACCAGCACGGCCAAAACCTGCTGGGTGTATGGCACGAAAAAACCTCCGTTGTGCGGAGGCTTCATCAGAACCGACGTGCCGAAGCGGTCAGGTCAGCGTGATGCGGCCTCCGAGAATGCAAAAATCAGAACGCGAAACGACGAACATCGTCCACGTGCAGGCGGGAATGGGCTGAAGTCGGTTCATACGCGTTCTCCTTTCTCACCGCAATGGTGTGCGGCTGGTGGTCGAGCCTATCACGCGGCATCACGTTTCGTCAACACCACCCTTCGACGTCATCCTGAGCTTGTCGAAGGATCAGGGTGTCGGAAACAGCCACAATCGTGCAAAAAAGCGAAGATCGCCGCAGGAAAACCCACCGCGCTCATGTCGCGGGAGCGGTGCGGTGCACGGCGCAAGGACCGTGTGAGCGAGCGTGCGCAGGATGCGCGGAAGCGATGCGAAGACAGAGCTGGCGCGGACAGGATGTCCGCGCCAGCGTGTCCGGAGCCGTGTACCGCACCGCTCCCGCGACTACGACGTGACCATCAACCGGAGGCGATCAATGAGCGGCCCACCCGCCGTCGATCGAGATCGGCGCGCCGGTGATCGAGATCGCGTAGTCGCTGCAGAGGAAGGCGCACAGCGCGCCGACCTCAGCCGGCTCGATGAAGCGCTTCGTCGGCATCGCGTCGAGGAAGGCGCGCTCGAGGGCTTGCTCTTCGGTGATGCCGCCGCCGTAGGAGGCAACGAGGCCGGCGGCTTGTCCGCGGACGAGGTCGGTCATCACGGCGCCCGGACAGATCGCGTTCGCGGTGATGCCGAGCTCCGCGCCCTCGATCGCGAGAACTTTGGTCATGCCGACGACGCCGTGCTTTGCGGAAACGTACGCGACTTTGAACGGCGAGCCGATCAGACCTTGCACGCTCGCGACGTTGACGATGCGGCCGCGTTTGCGGGCGACGAAATGCGGCCACGCGGCCTTCGAAGCGAAGAAGACGCTGTCGAGATCGATCGCGCGCACGTTGAGGTACTTTTCGTCCGGGAACTCGGCGATCGGCGACACGAACTGCACGCCCGCGTTGTTGACGAGATGGTCGAGGCCGCCGAACTCGGTCGCGGCGAGGTCGACGGTGCGGCGGATCGCGGCCGGATCGCGCACGTCGCACACGTAGGCGCGGGCGGTCACGCCGTGCGCTTTGGCAACCTCAATTGCCGTTTGGGCGGCAACGTCGCCGTCGAGGTCGACGACCGCGATCGCCGAGCCGGCCTGGGCGAGCGCCTCCGCGCAGGCGCGCCCGATCCCTCGGGCCGCACCCGTTACGAAGCTGACCCGGTCGTGTAGATCGATCGTTAGCAAGGTCGTCGTTCCTCCTCCGAAGGAGATCGCTCACGTGGGTACTCTGGTCCTCTCCAACATCGCTCGCTCGTTCGGCGACGTCGTCGCGGTGCGCGACGTCTCCTTCACCGTTGCGCCGGGGACGACGTTCGGTCTGCTCGGCCCGAACGGCGCCGGGAAGACGACGATGATGCGGATGATCCTCGGGATCCTGATCCCCGACCGAGGCGTCGTCAGCTGGGACGGTGCAGCGGTCACGCTGCCGGTGCGCCGGCGTTTCGGATATCTGCCCGAAGAGCGCGGGCTCTACGGCAAGCTCAAGGTGCGCGATCAGATCTCGTATTTCGGCCGCCTCCACGGCGTGCCGGCGCCCGAAGCCACCAAGCGCGCCGACGCGTGGATCGAACGGCTCGGCCTGGGTGAGTACGCGAACCGGCCGTGCGGCGAGCTCTCGAAAGGGAACCAGCAGAAAGTCCAGATCGCGTGCGCCGCGTTGCACGAACCGGAACTGCTCATCCTCGACGAGCCGTTCTCCGGGCTCGATCCCGTCAACGCCGAGACGCTGCACGGCGTGCTTCGCACGCTGCGCGACGCCGGTACGACGCTGATCTTGTCCTCGCACCAGATGTGGCAGATCGAGGATCTGTGCGAGTCGTTCTGCGTGATCTCCGGCGGAATGGTCCGCGCGAGCGGAACGCTCGCCGAGCTGCGCGCGGCGTGGCCGACGCGCATCGTCGAGGTCGAGCCGGTCGCATCGCAACTGCGCGGCGTCCTCGACGCGATGCCGGGCGCGCGCCGGCTCCCCGAGGCTGATCGACCGGTGCTGGCCTACGAGATCCCGGCCGACGCCGACACGGCGGCGCTGCTCCGCCGACTCGTCGCCGCCGGCGACGTGACGCGCTTCGAGCGTGTCGATCCGAGCTTGCACGACATCTACCTGCGCGCGATCGGAGCCGCGGCGGCATGAACACGATCGGGATCGTCTTCACGGCGGAGTTCACGCGCCGCATCCGCTCGCGTGCGTTTCTGGCCGGCACCGTGATCGGCGCGGCCGGCATCCTCGTGCTCACGCTCCTGCCGATGCTCCTCGGCGGGATGACGTCCAGCGCGTCGAAGAAGGTCGTCCTGGTCGGCGATCCCACGCTGACCGCGCAGGCGTCGAAGGCGCTGGCCCGCGACTTCGAGGTGGCGTCGACACTGCCGCGTCTCGACCAGACGCCGACTGCGGCGTTTCTCGACGCGCACGGAAAAGCAGCAGCCGTCGCCGTCCTGACCGCGCGCCCCGGCGGCCTGCACGTCACGGTGTACGCGCGGGATCCCTCGCAGTTCCGCGAATCGTTCGGCCGCGATCTGGCGACCGTTCAAATCGGTCTCGCGCTCGGCGTGCCGGCGGCGCGCGTCGAGGCGAGCTCGAAGGTGCCGGTCGACGTCCACGACGTGTCGGGCCGCTTCGCCGACGCGGCTGCGGCCGACGCCGCCAAAGGCGTCGCGTACTTCTTCGTGATCCTGCTGTACCTCGCGATCCTGCTCAACGCCCAGGCGATCTTGACCTCGGTCGCCGAGGAGAAGACGAACCGCATCGCCGAGCTGCTCGTCGCGACGCTCGATCCGGCGCGGCTGCTCGCCGCGAAGATCCTCGCCAGCGCGGCGACCTCGTTCATTCAGCTCGGCGCGTGGATCGCCACCGGGATCGTCGTCGGGCGGGTAGCGGCGGCGGTTCTCACGCACGGCGGCGCGGCGACCGGCGGGGAACCTTCGTTGCTGGGAACGGTCGACGTGTCGTCGGGAGAGATCCTGGCGTTCTTGGCGTTCTTCGCGCTCGGCTTCGCACAGTACGGCGTGTTGTACGCCGCCGCAGCGTCGCTGGTCAACCGCACGGAAGACCTCGGCAGCGTCGCCGGCCCCCTGGTCATCCCGGTCGTCATCGCGTTCGTCCTGGCGACGATCGCGATGCAGGTTCCGAACGATCCCAAAATCGTCGTCTGCTCGCTGATCCCGCTGATCTCGCCGTTCGTGATGTTCGCGCGGGTCGCCGTCACCAACGTACCGGCGTGGCAGCTCGTCGTCTCGCTGGTGCTGAATGCCGGCGGCGCCGTTCTGCTCGCGTGGGCATCCGGAAAGATCTACCGCGTCGGCTTGCTGCTGTACGGGCGCCCGCCGTCGCTGCGGCAGGTGATCGCTACCCTGCGGGCGTGATCAGCAGCCGCCGCCGATGGTCAAGGCGCCGGTCGCGAACGTCGCGATCGGCGGGGTGACGGCCGCCCCTGCCGGATCGGTCGAGGGGTCGATCGAGTGCTCGAACGCGGCCTGCATCTCGGGATAGCACGCGATGAGCGTCGCCATGTCGGGGGAACGGAACGAGTTCAGCGTCGCGCCGCGTTGCGTCTGCGCGCCGGTAAACGGCTGCAGCGTCGTCGGCACGTCGTTCGAGGCGCTGACGGTGATCGCCGCACGGCTGAGGACCATCGGCGCGCTGAGCCCGGCTCCGTTGCTGATGACCTTGCCGCACACGGCACCGGCGGTCGCGGTATTGTTCGCGGGCTGCCAAAACCCGAGCGTCGCGACGGCCGGCGCGGCGAGCGGCGCGCCGTCGGTGATCAGACCGGGCGGCGGCGTCGCGCAGGTGCTCGGCATCGGCGCACCGGCCGCCG
>CALEOJ010000372.1 GCA_937910425.1 uncultured candidate division WPS-2 bacterium | reverse complement strand
GCTGCCGCCGGTGTCGCTGGGGATCGCGATCTGCCTGTTCATCAACGGGAACCGCGTCGCGCTTCAACGGCGGCGCTACGCGGATCCGCAGCAGTTCCACGACGTCGAGCGGGCCTGGGCGGTCGCCGGCGCGATCCTGTTCCTGGCGACGCTCGCCGCGACGCTGATCTGGGCCGGCACGATCCTGTACTTGCTGACCTCGGCCGGCGCGGTAAAATGACGGCAGCCGTGACGGTCTGCTGGTCGTGCGGGACGCCGCCGGCCGGCCACTTCTGCGGAGCCTGCGGCGTCGATCTGTCGGCACCCGCCGGCACGTGGCAGGAGGGCGTGTATCTCGGCGCGCACGACGCCGCGCTCTACCGCCGCGCTCCGCGCGAGATCCGCGCCGTGCTGCCGGTCCTGCTGGAGCCGTTCAAGCATTTGGACGCCGTCGAGCCGGGACGCTGGCGCAACGTCGGGCTCACCGCGCTGATGGGGATCGCGCCGCTCACGATGGTGACGCTGTTCGAGCACTTGAACAACCCGGTGCTCGCGTTCCGCGGGCTGGGCCTCTACTTCTCGGCGATGTGGGCGATGTTCTTCGCATCCGCATTTCGGGCAGCCGGAATTCGCTGGCGGATCGGGCTAGCGGCCTACTTCGGAACGGTCTTCGTCGGGATGACCGCGCTGATGATCTCGCTCGTACTGAACGTCGAGCTGCTGCGCGGTCCGTTGATCGCCGCGAAGAGCCTATGGATCGCGATCCCGTCGTCGATCGTGTTCATCGGGTTCCCCGAGGAGCTTACCAAGGCGCTCGTCTTGTTCGCGATATGGCGGTTCGTGGGGCCGTTGCCGACGCTGCGCGCGTTCTTGTTCTACGGTTTGATCTCGGGGCTCGGCTTCGGCATCAAAGAGGGTGTCGGCTACCAGCTCGGGCCGTATGCCGCGGAGGCCGCGAAGACAGGACAGTTCGCCGGGTTCTACCTCGAAAGCGTGCTGCGCCTGACGTCGCTCCCGTTCTTCCACGCGGTGTGGACGGGGATCGCCGCGTACCTGATCTGGTTCGCGGCGCGTCTCCCGTCCGCGCGCGCCGGGCTGATCGTGCTTGCGATTTTGATTCCTGCGACGTACCACGGGCTCTACGACGCGCTGGTGGACCGGTCGACGGTCCTCGCGCTCGTCGTCGTCGGCCTCAGCATCGTGCTGCTCGGGATCTACGCGGCGTTCGCGGCGCAGTTCGAGCGGTGGTTCGGGCTCGAGGTCGACGACGGCGCCGGCGTTATGGTTGTGGAGTCTTCGGCGGGGTAACCGTCGAGGACGGCGATTCGGGCGGCTTCTGGGTCGCGGACTGGACGGCGCTGATCGTCGCGTCAGCCGCCTTCTTCGCTTGGTCGGCGAACGTTGCCATGTGTACCTGGGCTTGCTGGGCGCCCGCTCCGAGCACCGTCTTGCCGGTGGCGATGAACGCGCTGGCGTGCGCAAGCGCCGCGTTCGCTTGCTCCTGGGCCGCGGCCGTGAGATTCGGGGTCTGCTCGATGAGCGTCCGCTGCAGCTCCTGCGCCTTCGCGACGCCGTCGCGCACGAGAGGCTGAGCCTGCTCGTAGCCCTTCTGCGCTGCGTCGACGGCGATCTGCTGGAGCTGTTTCGCTTGCTCGATCGCCTTGTTGAAGAAATCCATGAACGGTGTGGCTCCCTAGGGCGCGGCGTCCTCCCCGTGGACGGTGAGGACCCAGCGCAGCGCGCGTGCGTATTGGTCGAGCTCGCGGACCGTCCGCCGCAGCCAGCGGAACGCGGGATCGCTACGTTCCTCCGTACCGGACGCGGATTCCACCTGTTTCACGTAGGCCAAGACCGTCGCGAGCTGGAGCTCGATCGCGTCCCAGCGCTCCCGCAGCGTCCCCTCGGAGGCGTCGGGGAGACGGTCGAGGACCGGCGGAGCCGGGCGTCCGCCGAACCGCATGCTGAACTCGAGCCGGGCCAGCGCATAGTCGCTGCTGCCGCGAATGAAGCTAGCGAGGAGATTGACCAGCCGCGGGTTCATTCCAAAGGCGCTCCGCCCCAGGCTCCGCGCCCCCCACGCGCTGCGCGCGCGGGGCCCCCAGGACATGAGCGCGCTCGCGATTCGATCATAAGCGGGATTCCCCGAGGGCGCGCTCTATCACCATTCTCGTGTCTGTGAACCATCGTCGGTACGTCATCATCGGGAACGGCTTCGCGGGGACGACCTGTGCCGAACAGCTGCGCAAGGCCGACCCTGCCTGTTCCATCGTCCTTTTCGCGGACGAGCCGTACTGTCTCTACAACCGGATCGCCCTCCCGCCGCTGCTGCGCAAGCAAGTCACCGAGCAGAAGGTGATCATGCGCGATATCGCTTGGCACGAGAAGCTCAACATCGACCTGCGGCTCTCGACCCGGGTCGACGCGATTAACGTAGCGGAGAAGACGGTCGTCGCCAACGGGCGCGAGGAACCGTGGGACGCGCTCTTGATCGCGACCGGCGGGCGCCCCAACCCGGCGACCTCACCGGGCGCCGAGGGCGCGCAGAACGTCTACAATTTCCAGTACATGAGCGAGACGCTCGCGATCTCGCAGGCGCTCGAGACGGCGAAGGTCGGCGTCGCGGTCGGCGGCTCGTTCATCGCGTACGAGCTCGCCGAGGCGTTCGTCTCGCGCGGTGTCGAGACGCACTGGCTCATTCGCGGACCACGGTTTCTGCGCCGGATGCTCGACGAGGCCGCCGGCGAGCTGCTCCACGACGCGGCGCGCGCCGACGGCGTCCACCTGCACTTCGGCGAGGAAGTGCGCGAGATGGTCCGTTCGAACGGTGCCGTGAGCAAGGTCGTCACGACGGCCGGCAAGACGATCGACGCCGACTTGGTCGGGATCGGCCTCGGCCTGACGATCAACATGGAGCTCTGTGAAGGGACCGGGATCGAGACGCGCACCGGGATCGTCACCGACGAACACTTGGAGACCGCTGTTCCCGGTATCTTCGCCGCCGGCGATGCCGCCGAGTTCTACGATCCGATCGCCGAACAGCACTACCGGATGGGAACCTGGAACAGCGCCGGCGCGCACGGCAAGCTCGCCGCCCACAACATGGCAGCGTTCGGGACCGCCGGTGAACGGAAGCAGTTCGACACCGTGCCGGAGTACTCGTCGCTCGTCTTCAGCGGCCAGACGATCACGCAGTTCGGTCTCTCCCCGGAGTACCGTGACGACATCGAGACCGAGATCTCCGTCGACAAGGACAAGTGCTGGTATCGCGCGCTGTACTTTCTCGACGACCGCTTCGTCGGCGCAGTCTTCATCGGGAAAGGAAACCGCGCCGGAAAACGCCGCTACCTCGAAGCGATCAAGACAAAGGCGCGTTTCCCGAAAGACGCGCGCAGAGAGCTTCTGACCTGGACAGCGGAGTAGCTAGACTCGGGTCTGCGTAACCTGATCGTAGGTCAGCTTCCCATCCGCCGGGATTTTTGCGCTGGGATCCGAGGTCACCCGGAGAAGCCGCGCCAGGAATCGAAATACGAGCATGAGCATCCTCCGCAGGAGATTGTCCTTCGACAAGCTCAGGATGACAACGTTCTGCCTATCCCACCGGGGCCGTGTCGCGCAAGGGGTAGAGCGTGCGGAGTGCGCTGTGGTCCTTTTCGCCGTCGCCGCGCGCGATGAGCTCGTCGAACTTCCCGCGCACCAGCTTGGCGGCGGCGAGGTCGAGGCCGTTCTCGTCGCCCGCGTTCGAGGCGATGTTCATGTCTTTGCGATGGAGCTTCGCTTTGAAGCCGGGATTGAACGTGCGGTCGATCATGCGCTGGCCGTGGACTTCGAGGATCTTGCTCTGCGCGAAACCGCCGAGCAAAGCCGCCCGAACCTTTGCCGGATCGACGCCTGAGGCTTCGGCGAGCGCGAGCGCTTCGGCGACCGCTTCGATCGTCACGCCGACGACGATCTGATTGCAGGCTTTGGTCACCTGACCGGCGCCGAGCTCGCCGACGTGCACGATGTTCTTGCCGAGCGCGTCGAAGATCGGCTTCGCGCGTTCAAACGCGTCGGCACTGCCGCCGACCATGATCGAAAGCGTCGCGTCGATCGCGCCCTTCTCGCCGCCGCTGACCGGCGCGTCGACCGACGTCACACCCTTGGTCGCGAGCTGTTCGGCGACGCGCAACGTGGTCGCCGGCGCGATCGTGCTCATGTCGATCCACAGCGCGCCGTCCTTGATCCCCGCCGCGATCCCGTCCGCGCCGAGCGCGACCTGCTCGACGTCGGGCGAGTCTGGGAGCATCGTGATCACGACGTCGCTCGCCGCGGCGACCTCGCGCGGCGTCGTGCCGGGCTTCGCGCCTTCGGCGGCGAGCTCGTCGACCGGACCGCGCGAACGGTTCAGCACGGTCAGCGAGTAGCCGGCCTTCATCAGGTTGCGCGCCATCGGCTTGCCCATGATCCCGAGGCCGATGAAGCCGATGGTCGGTTTCTGCTGCGTCATGGTGCGGCGACCTCTATGGTGCGGAAAGCGTCGGTCCAGGCGAAGGTGTCCGGGACCGGGCGCGAGGGTTTGTATTCCAGGCCGACCCACCCGTCGTAACCGGTAGCGTCGAGCGCGGGGAGGATGCGTTCGAAGGCGAGCTCGCCGGTCCCCGGTTCGTTGCGGCCGGGGCTGTCGGCGAGCTGCACGTGGCCGAACTGCGCCGCGTGCGCGCGAATCGTCGCGATGATGTTCCCCTCGGCGCGCTGCGCGTGGTAGATGTCGTACTGCAGCTTGAAATTCGGCGCACCGGTCTCCGCGATCAGCGCTAGCGCTTCCGCCGTCGTGCCGATGAGGAAGCCCGGTGTGTCGATGCGGTTCAGCGGCTCGACGACGAGCGTCGCGCCGATCTCGCCGAGGGCGCGCGCCGCGTAGCGCGCGTTCTTGACCATCGTCGCGCGGGCGTACGCGCCATCCCGTCCGGGGATCGCGATCCCGACCAGCAGGTTCACGCGCTTGCAGTCGAGCTCGCGCGCGATGTCGACCGCGTCGATGACGCCCTCGCGAAACTCGTCGACGCGTTCGGGATCGGACGCGAACCCGCGCTCGCCCTTCGCGAAGTCGCCGACGGGCAGGTTGAAGAGCACCTGGGTCAGCCCGTTCGCGCGCAGCCGCCGCTTGATCTCCGCGACCTCGTAGTCGTATGGGGACATGTACTCGACGCCCCGGAAGCCGTTCGCCGCGGCCGCATCGAGGCGGTCGTAGAACGGCAGCTCTTGGAGCAGGAAGGAGAGGTTGGCGGAGAAGCGCGGCATCAGTAGACTTCTTTGATCGACGCGATCGAGGTTCCCATCGCGGCGTCTTCCTTCATCTCGGTGAGGATCTCGACCAGCACCGGCAGGCTCGACTCGTTCGACGTCCGCGTCGCCCAGGCGAGCGCTTCGCCGATCTCCTCGGGGCGCGTCACGCGCACGCCCTTGGCCCCCATCGCCTCCATGACCTTGACGTGGTCCATCCCGTAGCCGTCTTCGCCGTAGCCGATCGAGACCTCGAAATCCTGATCGAACCCGAAGCCGGTCCGCTCCGCCTGGCGGATCAATCCGAGGTGCGCGTTGTTCAGCATCACGATCACGAACGGCACCTTGTACTGCACCGCCGTCGCGATCTCTTCGATCAGGAACTCGAACGAGTAATCGCCGACGACCGCGACGACCTCGCGCTCGGGCTGCGCGAGCTTGATCCCGGTGCAGGCGCTAATCTCCCAACCCAGCGGTCCGGCTTGACCGCAGACGAAGTAGCGACGGGGTTTGTGCGTGGTCTGGAACTGGCCCGAGAAGATCTGATAGAGACCGATCGCGGTGACGAAGGTCGTGTCGTCGCCGAAATAGCGGTTCAGCTCGCCGAACACGCGCGGTGCTTTGACCGGCACGTCGTCGAAGTCGGTGCGGCGTGTCAACGTCGCCTTCGCCTCGGCGATGCGCGCGGTCCAGGCCTCGCGCTTCACGCCCTGAGGGTAGGCGCGCTGCGCTTCGGCGAGCATCGCCTCGAGCGTCAACTTCGCGTCGCCGACGATCCCGAGGTCGGGCTCGAAGATCCGGCCGATCTGGGTCGCCTCGATGTCGGCGTGGATGAAGCGGCGGTTGCCGCGATACGTCTCGAGGTCGCCGGTGTGCCGGCTCGCGAAGCGCGCGCCGATCGCGCACACGACGTCGCTTTCGAGGAAGAGCGCGTTGGCGTATCGCTGGTTCGTCTGGATCCCGACGATCCCGGTGTACAGCGGGTGATCTTCGTCGATCGCGCCCTTGCCCATGAGCGTCGGCGACACGCCGAGCTGGAGGTGCTCGGCGAGCGCGACCAGCGACTCCCACGCCTCCGCGATCAGCACGCCGCCACCCGGCATCAGCACGGGGCGTTCGGCATTCGCGAGCCACTCGACGGCGCGCCGGATCTTCGCCTGCGACGGGGCGACCTTGAACACCGGGAGCGGCTCTTCGATGCTCGGATCGTACGAGACGAGCTGCTGGGCGACGTCCTGCGGCAGGTCGATGTGAACCGGTCCAGGCCGGCCCTCGCGCGCGATGCGGAACGCTTCGCGGAAGACCCAGGGGACCTGCGCCGCTTCCTTGCAGATGAACGCCTTCTTCACGACCGGTTTGACGATCTCGCAGATGTCGACGGCCTGGAAACCTTCGCGGTGGAGTTGGCTGACCGGCACCTGGCCGGAGATCGTGATGATCGGGATCGAGTCGGCCATCGCCGTGTAGAGCCCGGTCACGAAGTTCGTGGCGCCCGGGCCCGAGGTCGCGATCGCGATCCCGACCTTGCCGGTCGCGCGCGCGTAGCCGTCGGCCGCGTGGGTCGCGCCTTCTTCGTGGCGGACCACGATGTGCCGGATCGTCGAGCGGCGCAGTGCGTTGTAGAGCGGGAGAATCGACGCCCCCGGGATCCCGAAGGCGAGGTCGACGCCCTCGCTCTCCATGACGCGGACGGCGGCTTCGGCGGCGGTCATCGTGGCGGGCGGGGCGAGCGGCTTGGCGGCGAGCATGGGGGGACCTCCCGGTGGGGTGAAATTTGGGATACCGTATCCCGAGGGGGTAGGCACGACTTTACCCGCACAAGGCCCTCCTGTCAATGGGATACGGTATCCCAAAGTTGACGGCACCGGGCCGCTGGGGTACGGTGAGGGCATGCAACCCAAGTCGCTCCAGCCGCTGCGCCGTGGGCTCTCGCTTCGGGAGCGAATCCACGACCGGCTGCGGGCCGCCATCATCTCGGGCGAACTTGCGCCGGGCAGTCCGGTGATCGAGGCCGAGCTCGCGACCCGGCTGGGGGCGAGCCGGACCCCGGTGCGCGAGGCCCTGCGGCGGCTGGAGGCCGAGGGCTTGCTCGAGCCGCGCGGGCTGCGCGGGAGCGTCGTGCGCGCGCTGCGCGCCGACGAGGTCGAGTGCGTGTTCGAGATTCGCGAGGCGCTGGAGTCGCTCGCCGCGCGGCGCGCCGCGCGCACGATGCGCGAGACCGAATTGCGCAAGCTCACCGACTACGTGGAGCGGATGCGGGGGTCGGTCGACGACGCGAACGAGATGGAGCGCCACGATACCGGCTTCCACGACGTGATCCTGGCGAACGCCAGCGGCGAGCGCCTCAAGCGGATGCTGACCGAGCTGCGCGAGGAGCTGATCGCCTACCGCTTCATCTCGCTCTCCGACCCCGACCGCCGCCGCGCGACCGTCGGCGAGCACGAAGCGATCGTCGAGGCGCTGCGAGCGCACGACGAGGACGCCGCCGCCGCACGAACCGCGGCCCACATCGCGAACGCGCGCGCGGCGGTGCTGCGGCTCGC
>CALEOJ010000371.1 GCA_937910425.1 uncultured candidate division WPS-2 bacterium | reverse complement strand
AGGCGCAGCCACGCTCGCGGCAGGGGCCGCGGGTGCGGCTGCCGGTGCGGGCTTCGGCGCGGGCTTCGCGCCTTTGAGCTGTGCGCGGAGGAGGTCGGCGACCTTCGGCTCGACGACGCTGAGTTGGTTCTTCGCCTCGAGCCCGAGCCGGCCGAACAGGCCGAGCAGGTCCTTCGACGACATGCCGAGCTCTTTCGCGAGCTCGAAAATCCCGGGTTTACCGGTTGCCATGCAGTCCTTCAAAGATATGGCGCCCGAGGGCGCCATCCGCCGTTAAGTCATTCTGATTGAGCTCCGAGATCCGGAGTGAGTCACCATTGTAGCAGAGCTTCTCTACTAAACCCCGGATAACGTTTGTTCTTTGCCACCCGTTGCACGCACTCGCGGGAGCACAGGTACACCCCGCGCCCCTCGTTCGGCTTGCTTCCGTCGGCGACCCACCGCTCTCCCTGCCGCGTGAAGCGCCGGAGCGCCGGCTGCGGAAAGACCTTCCGGCAGCCGACGCACGTACGTGCCGGGGTCATTCCGCCGTGAACATCTCCCGTTTGAACTCCTCGAGCCGGCGCACCAGCTCGTCCTGATCGATCGCCGCCTCTTCGGCTTCCTCGCCCTCGGCCACGACCTGCTCCTCGACGACCTCTTCCGCGGGCTGCTCGGTGGCGCGCGCCTCGCGCTCCGCCATGTAGCGCTCGCGGGCCTCCGCCGCCTCCGAGTCGCTGGTGATGTCGAGGCGCCAGCCGCTCAGCCGCGCCGCCAGCCGCACGTTCTGTCCTTCGCGCCCGATCGCCAGCGACAACTGGTGGTCGGGGACCGTGACCAACCCGACCCCCTCTTCCTCGAAGAGCTCGACCCCCAGCACCTTCGCCGGCGCCAGCGCGTTGGCGACGAACGTCGGCAGGTCGGCCGCCCAGCGGATGACGTCGATCTTTTCGCCGCGCAGCTCGTCCGAGACGTTCCCGATTCGCGAGGACTTCGGCCCTAGACACGCGCCGACGGCGTCGATCTCCGGGCGCTTCGAGGTGACCGCGACCTTCGTGCGCGCGCCGGGCTCCCGGGCGATCGCCATGATCTCGACGATGTCGTCCTGAATCTCGGGGACCTGGAACTCGATCAGCCGCTGCACGAGTCCCTCAGCCGCGCGTGAGAGGACGACCAGCGGACCCTTGTTCGTCTTGCGGACGTCGAGGACGTACGCGCGAATGCGGTCGTTGATGCGGTAGTTCTCGCGCGGAACCTGCTCGCTGAACGGCAGCAGCGCCTCGGTCTTGCGGTCGTCGAGCAGCACGTACATGTTGCGCTGCTCGTAGCGCTGCACGGTGCCCAGCACGATGTCGTGCAGTTTGGCGGAGTACGTGTTGTAGACGGTGTCGCGCTCGGCCTCGCGGATGCGCTGCACGATCACCTGCTTCGCGGTCTGCGCGGCGATGCGGCCGAAGTCGCGCGGCGTGACGACCTCGTCGTAGAAATCGCCCGGCTCGTAGCGCGCGCCGGCCTCACTCTTCGCGATCTCGAGCTTCGGATCGGTCACCTCGCCGTTGCTCACGACGTTGCGGCGGTGATAGACCTGATAGTCGCCGGTTTGGCGGTCGATCGTGACGATCGCGTTCGCCTCGCCGCCGAAGTTGCGCTTGTACGCCGAGATCAGGGCGGCCTCGAGCGCTTCGAGCAGCGACTCGAAACTGATATTGCGTTCGTTCTCGATCTCGCGGAGGGCCGCGATCATCTCTGCGTTCATCGGTTCTTCTCTCGTTGCTTCGCGCGCTGGAGATCCGCGCGTACGTCGTACTCCAGGTTCGCCGACTTGATCACGGCGATTGGGATTGGCAGCTCACCGCTCTCGCGCGCCAGAATGACGTTCGTTCCGCGCACCCCGTCGAGCTTGCCGCGATGGGTCTTCGCGTTTGCGATCGCGAGCGTCGTTACGATCTTGATGTCGCGCCCCGCGAAACGGTCGTAGTCGGACGGTTTCGTCAGCGGACGGTCGAGTCCGGCCGACTCGACCTCGAGGGTGTAGGGATCGGGGAAGGCGTCGAGGGCGGCGTTGATGCGCGCCGCGATGCGCTCGCAGGTCGTGATGTCGACCCCGCCCTCGCGATCGACGGTGACGTGCAGCGCCGACGACTGCCGATGCCGGTGGACGGTCGCGCCGACCACCTCGACGTCGCGAAACGCAGGCTCGTGCGGCAAAGCATGCACGACCCTTTCGAACGCTTCGGCGAACAGCGTCTTCTCGCCGTACGGCTCCACCACGACCCCTCCTTTCCCGAACCCTCTACAACAGAGAAGCGCGGGCATTGCCCACGCTTCCAGCGTCTACGTCCATCCGCCATCATACGCTACGGACAGAAATTTCGCAATCCGCCCTTCGACAGGCTCAGGATGACACGGATCAGAGGTGGCGGGGGACCGGCGTCTTCAGCGATCCCGGGACGATCTTCTGCATCCGCGCGTCGCTGCACGACACGTCGATGTACTCGATCACCGGCTTGAGATCCGGATTTCGGTCGGGCAGATACGGCCGGGCGAAGCCGCCGGCCAGGCTCGGCTGGGGGGTCGGGGGCGGTGGCGGCGGGTGGTCGGTGATCCGGAAGGCGCGGCAGACCTCGCGGCCGAGCAAATCGCGCTTGTGCTCGAAGACGTAGGCGACCGAGTCGGCGTGCACCACCGTGCGGGTGACGCGGATCAAGCCGAACGTCGCCGCCAGCACCTCCGCCGGCGGGGCGAGTGCGGCCTCGTACGCTTCGGCCGCCGTGCGCGGGTCGAGGGGCGGCGTGTAGTGTCCGGGCGTGACCGGGCCGTGCGGAAGCATCGCGCGCAGCCGGTCGTTCAGCGAGGAGAGCGCGTTCGAGGGCGACGCGCTGGGACCGGGAGCCCGTCCGCCGGGCGTGGTCGGCGCCGCGGCACCGGTGCGGGCGGGT
>CALEOJ010000370.1 GCA_937910425.1 uncultured candidate division WPS-2 bacterium | reverse complement strand
CGGCGACCACCGAGATCTACACTCTTCCCCTACACGACGCTCTTCCGATCTGCCGAGACAGCGAGCGGCCCGGATGCGGTGAGCGCGAAGCGCGCGAAGACCGCCGCGGCTCCGATCGCCAGCTGGGCGAGCGCTACCAGCAGCAGCGCGCGATTCATCCTTGACACGGGGCGCCCTTCGGCATAACGTCGTCAGTACGCTACGGGAGCCTCTTCGGGGGCTGAGAGGGCGGCTCAGGCCGTCGACCGTTACCACCTGATCCGGGTCATACCGGCGAAGAGGAGTGCACGCATGGCGACCATGCTTCCGCCGACCAACGACGTGTTGTCGCGCGATCCGTTTCCCTCATCCACGAAGGTCTACGCCGAAGGGAGCGATCCGACGATCCGCGTACCGTTCCGCGCGATCCAGCTGACCGACGGCACGATCCACACGGTCACCGACACGTCGGGTCCGTTCACCGACCCCGACGTCGGGATCGACGTGCGTGCCGGGATCGGGCTGATTCGCGAGCCGTGGATCGCCCGCCGCGACGACACCGAGATCTTGGCGAAAGCGTCGTCGGTGTACCGGCTCGGCCGCGAGGCGATGCCCGAGCTGGACGCGATCCGGTTTTCCTCGCCGCGCCCGATCCGGCGCGCGCGCAAGGGCGGCAACGTCTCGCAGATGCACTACGCGCGGCGCGGCGAGATCACGCCGGAGATGGAGTTCATCGCGATCCGCGAGGGCGTCGAGCCGGAGTTCGTGCGCGCCGAAGTCGCGCGCGGCCGCGCGGTGATCCCGGCGAACGTCAACCACCTGGAACTCGAGCCGACGATCATCGGCCGCAACTTTCTGGTCAAGATCAACGCCAACATCGGCAACTCCGCGATCGGTTCGTCGATCGAAGAAGAGGTCGAGAAGATGGTGTGGGCGGCGCGCTGGGGCGCCGACACCGTGATGGATCTCTCGACCGGCAAGAACATCCACGAGACGCGCGAGTGGATCATCCGCAACGCCCCCGTTCCGATCGGTACCGTCCCGATCTACCAGGCGCTCGAGAAAGTCAACGGCAAAGCGGAAGAGCTGACCTGGGAGATGTACCGCGACACGCTGATCGAGCAGGCGGAGCAGGGTGTCGACTACTTCACCATCCACGCCGGCGTGCTGCTGCGCTACGTGCCGCTGACCGCGAACCGCATCACCGGGATCGTTTCGCGCGGCGGGTCGATCCTTGCGAAGTGGTGCCTCGCGCATCATCAAGAGAACTTCCTCTACACGCACTTCGAAGAGATCTGTGAGATCATGAAGGCGTACGACGTGACGTTCTCGCTCGGCGACGGGCTGCGACCGGGCTGCACGGCCGACGCGAACGACGAGGCGCAGTTCGGCGAGCTCGACACGCTCGGCGAGCTCACCCAGATCGCATGGAAGCACGACGTGCAAGTCATGATCGAAGGGCCCGGCCACGTGCCGATGCATCTGATCAAGGAGAACATGGAGCGCCAGCTGGCGGTCTGCCACGAGGCGCCGTTCTACACGCTCGGGCCGCTCGTCACCGACATCGCGCCGGGCTACGACCACATCACCAGCGGGATCGGCGCGGCGATGATCGGCTGGATGGGGACCGCGATGCTCTGCTACGTGACGCCGAAAGAGCATCTCGGCCTGCCCGATAAGGACGACGTGAAGATCGGCGTCATCACGTACAAGCTCGCCGCCCACGCCGCCGACCTCGCGAAAGGTCATCCCGGCGCCTGTCATCGCGACGACGTGCTCTCGAAAGCGCGCTTCGAGTTCCGCTGGGAAGATCAGTTCAACCTGAGCCTCGACCCCGACACCGCACGCAGCTTCCACGACGAGACGCTGCCGGCGCAGGGCGCGAAGGTCGCGCACTTCTGCTCGATGTGCGGCCCCCATTTCTGCTCGATGAAGATCACGCAGGACGTGCGCGAGTACGCTGAACGCGAGCGCGGCATGGCCGAGAAGTCCGCGGAGTTCTTGGCAAGCGGCTCGGAGGTGTACGTTCAGGAACCTGAACGTAGCCTGCCCTGAGCGAGTCGAAGGGTCGAGAGCGGGGCTACCCCGGCGAGCTGATCGGACGCGGCATGACGATGGGCCGGCGCGGGATCGCGACCGGTCCGTCGAGCCGCGCGTTGCTCAGCACGTGAAAGCGCAGCGTCTGCGTCGCGCCGCCCTTCGAAACGACGGCTTCCCAGTAGTCGCCGTTGCGCGTCAGGCGCTGCACGTTCGTGTAGCCGAGCTTGGCGAGGCGCACTCGCACGACGGGCTCGGTCAAGAGGCCCGGCGTCTGGCCGGCCGGCGTCTGCGCCACGCCGGGCGCGGCGGTCGCGCACATCGCCGCGAGGCCGGCGACTGCCGTGATACGAGCGAGTCGAGTCATTGCATACCTCCTCTGTCGCGACATCACGAGTTCGGCTTCATCAAGCGCGAGCCCGCTTGCCCGTTGTCGGTGGCCGCCTGCGTGCGGACGGATACCGCCACGCAGACATAGTCGCTCGGAAACGCCTCGCGCCACACGTACCCTTGCTTGCACGTGGTGGAGCCCGAGACGTGGCGCGAGCCGGCCGCGGCGTTGTCGGCGTGCGCTTGCGCGCGCGTCGCCGGCGTGACGCACACGAAGTCCCGATCGTCGGCCTCACGCCAGACGTACGGGACCGCGCACGTGTTCGGGCCGAACACCAGCCCTGCTTTGGCGGGAGCGAGCGAGGTGTGCAGCGAGACCGTCGCCTGATTCCCCGCCGTGCTCACGACCGAGATCGTGACGCCGCCCGAGCTGACCGATTGCACCGGCGGCCCGTTTCCGGTACCGCTGAACGCTCCGAGCGTACGCAGCAGGTAGGTGTGGTAGGCGCTGTCCGCTGCATCGTATTTCACCTCGTTGATCAGCACGATACCGGCCGGTATACCGGCATCCCAGCCGTCGGGGCTGCGGTATTCGACCGTGTAGAAATGGAACGGATCGGAGCCGTCGAACGGCACGCGCGCCAGCAGATAACCCGACGCTTCAGGATGCGTCAGGGCGGCCAGCGTCACCGTGCGCGTCGCGACGCCGTCGGCGGCGAGCGTCAGGATGCGCGACTTCGGGAGCCAGCCCATCTCGTCGATGTGGTGCGCGTCGAGGAGCGGCGGGCCGCCGCCGAAGGCGGCGGTCGGATCGACGTACACGTTCGCCGCGCTCATCAGATCCCACGGGTTGTCGTATTCGCCGATCTGCGCCCAGGTCGCGTTGCGGTACCCGGGGTCGTTCGAGAACGAGTGCGAGAGGCCGATGCCGTGTCCGAATTCGTGCGCGAGCTCCGGGAGCGCGACGTTGTCGTTGCCGAGCGCGGCGGTGTTCTCGAATCCGACGAGATCGACGGCGGGTGAGGTGAGCACGTAGATACGCTGCCCCGACGGCACGGTGTAGCCGCCCGCCGCTGCCGCGGACTGACAGTCCAGCAGGCGCTGCCAGCGTCCTTGAGCCAGCTCGTACGCGGTCGTGTGCGGCTCGGTGTACCAGCCGTGAACCGACGACCCGACGAGGTCCGCAGTCCCGTACGAGACGCTGCGGACGTAATCGCGGAGGCCGTTCGTTCCCGTCGCGATCGTCATGTTGCGGTAGTACGTGACGTCATGAGGCGGGGTCGGACTATCGGAGAACTTGCACAGCAGGAACGACCACGGGATGGCGCCGCGGAACGGGCGCGCTTGGCCCTGTGCCGGGATACCGGTGGCGACGAGGGTGACGGCGGCGATCATGACTGCGCGCCGAAGGCGATTCATGGCATGCCCCAATCTGGCCGCTCGGTCGGCCGGGGAGAGTCGGCCCGATGTGCTTAGGATCGAGCGATCGGTCGCGGTTGTCAAGTGGCAACGGATACACGTGTGCCGACAGCGAAATTCAGCGCGATGATTCTCGCGCGCGTATTCACTGCGGCGGCCGGTTGCGTCGTTCTCGGCGCAGCCATCGCTTCGTGCTCCGGCTCGTTCGGTTCGGGGACCGGTCTGCCGAACACGCTGGCGTCCCCGAGTTTCGGCGGCCCCTCGTCCCCGCCCACGCCGGCGAGCTCCTCGAGCGTGATCCTGACCTACGGCGAGTCGACCTCGTTCCAGACGCTCCCCGAGGTCGGCGGTTACAGCGGTTCGATCGCGTTCCCGAAGGCGCCCGATCCGACCGTCCCCCCGGCGGCGAAGAACAAGACCCCGAAGAAGGACGCCAGCCCCGAGCCGTCCCCCACCGCGGTGGCGATCTCGATCGGTGCGACGCTCTCGATCGTCAAGCCGCAGGATGGGCCCGACCTCAACTTCGAGAGCGGTAAGGGCAAACGCAAGCGGACCCGCGCGCTCCCCGCGCGCGCGCTGGCCTACATCACCCTGCTGCCGACGCACGATGCGACGCTCGAGAGCTATCCGCGGATCGCGCTCGACATCCCGCGCGAGGTTGCCTCGCAGTACCGCGACGGCGAGTTCGGGCTCGCGCTGTGGAACTCGGGC
>CALEOJ010000369.1 GCA_937910425.1 uncultured candidate division WPS-2 bacterium | reverse complement strand
AGCCGAACGAGCCGTTGCGGCGCATGTCGAGCAGCGAGCGCGTGAGGCGGTCGATCGTCTCGCCGTCCGCGTTGCGCGCGAGCTCGAGGCGAAGCGCCTCGGCTTGCGCCACGACCGGCTGGTCGAACCAACCGTAGCGGCCCGGCAGGTTGACCGCCGCGCCGCGTCCGGTCGCGTACAGGTGATCGTCGATGACCTTCGTCATGCTCGCCGCTGGCGCAGCGTAGCCGGGCGCGAGCGTCAGCAGCCGCGCGAGGCGGGCCTGATCGGCGAACGCGAGTTTGCTGCGCTGCGCGTCGATCTCGCCGAGGAACGTCGTGCGACGATCGCCCGCCGCGGCTAGCGCGTCCAGCGCCTGCAGCCGCAGCTCCGCCTTGCACAGATCGCTCTTGCACCACTTCTCGTGGCCGGTCGGATCGGCGAGCACCTTCGCGGCGTACGCGCGCGCGCCGGTGAGCAGCGGCGTCGCGGCGTCGATCCCGGCATCGTGCGCACGCGCGAGCGACGCTAACGCGAACAGCGACTCCCAGGAGTCGGTCGTATCCGAGCTGCGGTACGCCGCGAAGCCGCCATCGGCGCGGCGAAGCGCGTCGAGGATTGCGATCTCCAGCAGCGCGCGGTCGCGCGACGCCTTGGGGTCGGTGCCATTGCGCTTGGCCAGGATCGCGAGGTCGCTCGCGATCGCGAGCCGGCTCGCGGCCGAGATCGCCAGCCGGTCGTCGCCCTCGAGCGCCTTTTGCGCCGCGACCGTGACTTCAGGGATCAGCGAGGACGCCAGCGCGACGTCGACGCCGCCGGCATCGCGCGGCGTGTCGGCGGCGACGTCGAGTCCGACGCTCGCGCGCGTGTCGGTCGTGCCGGTCTGCACGACCGATTCGCTGACGTCGAGCAGCCGCACCGGGACCGGTATCGCAAACGCGTCTGCGCCGTTCGCCGCACGCACGCGGATGGTCGCCGTCGCAATGCCCGTCCCGCTCGCGACGACCGGGAAGCGATACGCCTTCGTGATCTTGTCGAGCGGCACGTCGAGCTGTGCGGTCGTCGACGACTTGTCGTTCACCAGGAACGCCAGCGGCCCGGCCAGCGTGGCATCGATGTGCAGCGTCCCCGCCGCGCCGGTTCCGTTCGTCACCGCGACCCCGGCGTCGAACCGGTCGCCCGGGCGCGCGAACTGCGGCATCACCGGGTTGGCCACCAGCGTCTTGGTGGTGCGGAACGTCGTATCGCCGTTGCCGAAACGCCCGTCGGCGGTCGCCGCGACGACCATTACGCGCCAAGTCGTCAGATCGTCGGGGAGCGTGAACGTCGCGCTGGCGTTCCCGTTGGCGTCGGTGCGCAACGCGCCGGCGAAGTATGCCAGCGGCGCGAACTTGCGCCGCACGCGCGGGTCGACGTCGGCGCCGGAGAGCCCGCCGCCGAAGCCCCAGCCCTTCTCGAGCGGACGTGCCGGCGTGTTCAGCACCAGCGCGACGCGGTTGTCGGTGTAGCGCGTCGAGATCGGCTGCTCGGCGTAGACTTGCTTGACGAGATCCGGAGGCCGGTAGCCGGTCAACTGCAGCACCGCCTCGTTGACGACCATCAGCGTCGCTTCGCCGCGCACCGGTTGGTGCGCGCGGTCGGCGAGGTGGACGTGTACGGTCTGGCGCGCGCCGGGCGCGAGCGTCCCCGCGTCGGCCTTCACCGTCGTGGTGACGTACTTCGCGTCGAGGGCGACGCCGAAGGCGGTGAACCCGACGCGCGCGAGCGCGTTCCCACCGTCGGCCGGATCTTTCTTCGGCGGCGGACCGTGCCGCACGACGAACGCCTGCACCGCGGCGTTGGGCAGCATCTCCGGCGTCACGGTGAAGCGCACGGTCGGCGCCGCGCTGCTGGTCTGCTGCGTCGTCTCCCACAGCACGCCGTGGCGCACGACGGCGACGTGCAGCTCGGCTTTCGGGAACGGCGACTGGATCAGCGCGGTCGCGGTGTCACCGGGCTTGTACGACGTCTTGTCGAGCTTGACGGTGAGCTGGTTCGGATCGCTTCCGTACCAGAGCGTCTCGCCGGTCCCGCCGACGAACAGCTCGACGTCGGTCTCCCCGGCGTCGTCCTTCGCACCGGCGACGTTCGCGCGCACGCGGTACGTCCCGGGCTTCGGCGGCGTCAATTTCACCGTCACCGCCTTGTCGGCGCTCGTCGCGTCGGCGCTCGCGACGGTCGCGTACGTCACCGACTCCGTCGCCTGCTCCGATCCTTCCACGATCTGCGTCGCGCTCGCGTAGTTCGCGCTCTGCAGCTCGACGTGGACCGCCGTGCCGGACCGCGCGGCGCCGGCCGGATCGGTCGCGATCACCGCGACCGCGAGCGGCGTGCCGGCGGTCCCGACGTCGTCGGTCTTGACGCCGATCAGCGTGTCGCTGGGCAACGCGGTGAACAGTTTGCTGTCGGAAACCGAGATGTTCGAGGCGTCGGTCGTGCCGGCGTCGACCTCGTACGCCATCGGGAACGGGATGTCGGCGGCGACCGGCACGCTGACCGAGCTCTTGCCGTTCGCGTCGACGGTCGTCGTCGAATCGAGCACGTCGGTCGACGCGTCGGGCTGCTGCTCCGGCCAGAACCACTGGCGTCCGAAGCTGAACGCGTCGCGGCCTTTCGGCGTGAACGTGACCGGCGAGCGGGTGACGATGAATTCGGTCGACGCGCCGTTCAGCGGAGCGCCGAACAGGTACGCGTTCGCCGCGTTCGCGACGACCGTCCCGCCGCGCTGCGCGACGTCGTGGTCGAGGGTGAGGTCGACCTTGAAGTTGGGCGGCTTGAACTCGGCGACGCGGAAGTTGCCGAAGACCTCCTCGCCGTTGCCCGCCGTCGCGCGCACCGTGTAGTACCCCAGCTGCGCGTCCTTCGGCAGCACGACCGGGAGCGAGAACTCACCGAACGCATCGAGCGACATCTGCCCCAGCTCGCGCTTGTCGCCGCTCGGGAGCTCCAGGCGCACCGTGTACGACGGTGCGACGCCGTGGCGGAGCACGCCGTCGACCAGGAACCAGCCGACGGCGGTCATCTGCGCCGTCTCGCCGGGCTGATAGAGCTGGCGGTCCGAGAAGATCGTGCCACGCGCGATCGGCGTCGCGGACGACCAGCCGTTGTAGAAATCGCCGGAATACGCGCCGCTGCCGTCGCTGGTGCGCACGTAGGTCCAGTCGGGACCCTTGCGGACGATCGTGACGAACGCGGGCGATGCGTTCTTCCCCTGGTCGGTCGCGGCGCAGCGCGCGAACGCCGGTCCGGCGAGCGATGCGACGCCGGTCGAATCGGTCGTCGCTTGCGCGCACACGACCGGGGTCGACTTCGTGTCGGCGTCGGTCTGTGACGGATAGACCTCGACCTGCGCGCCGGCGACCGGCGTGCCGTCGGTGATGCGATCGACGCGCACGCTGCCGCCGTCGGGGAACCATTGCGCGAAGACGCCCAGATCGGTCAATTGCACGACGCCGGCGGCTACGAACGGCTCGTTCTTGCCGGCGAACGTCGCCATGACGCCGTAGGCGAGCGCGCCGCTGGGCGCGCCGAGCTTGTCGCGCAGCGGGACCGGGATCGTCCGCTCGACATTCTTCGGCGCGCTCGCATCGAAGTGCGGCCATTGGGTGCGCGGTCCCAGCATGCCGCCGTCGCGCCCGTAGCCGCTGGCGTCGTCGTTCTGCACGACGTCGCCCGGCTTGAGCGCGCGGAACGTCGCGCGCACGTCGGCCGGCGCGTTGACCGCGACGACGTTCAGCCGTACGTCGCGCGCGGCCGGAAACAAGTTCGTGCCGTCGGGCGCCCACACGTCGGGCGCGTAATCGCCGGTGCGGAAGGTCGCGGTCTGCGCGCTCCCGAGCCGCTGTCCGAAGGTGTCCTTCAGGTCGGCGCCGAGCGCGACGGTGTAGTCGGTCTGCGGATCGAGCAGCGAGGTGTTCACCACGACGCCCTCCGTGTCGAGGGCGGCGAACGGCGTCGAACCCTTCGGCGGCGCCGGGCTCAGCGTCAGCGCCGACAGCGACTTGTCGTCGATGGGGGTC
The DNA here is from genome assembly GCA_937910425.1 of uncultured candidate division WPS-2 bacterium. Taxonomy (GTDB): domain Bacteria; phylum Vulcanimicrobiota; class Vulcanimicrobiia; order Vulcanimicrobiales; family Vulcanimicrobiaceae; genus Vulcanimicrobium. Next base: position 1,205 of record CALEOJ010000369.1, on the reverse strand, counting down.
GTGAACGTCAACTTGGGCTGACCGGTCGTGAAGCGGGCGGCGGCGCCCGTCTTGAGGCCTTCGAAGCGCAGCGCGTCGTAGGTGCGGAAGACGCCTTTGAAGCTGTAGTTGCTGGGGAGGTTTCCGTCCCGCGGCAGGACGCCCGGCTCGATCACGACCTCGTACTGCGTCGCCTTCGCGAGATCGGTTGCGGGGACGAGCAGATAGTGCCAGTTCCGCTGCGAGGGATCGAACACGTCCTCGGCCGGAGCCGTCGGCGTCGGCGTCGCCTTCGCGGTGTCCGGCGGGATCACGAGCGGCACGCCGGGGTCCTTCGGATCGTCCTTGCGGTGGACGCGCGCGTGCGCTTGGAGCGAGGCCCGGTCCAGCGCCACGTTCGAGCTGAACTCGATCTTCGGGCGCAGCTCGCGCGGCTGTTGATTGGTGTCGTCGCCCTGCGCCTGGCCGGGCAGATCGCTCAGCTCGATTTCCGGCGTTTGGAACGTCCACGAGACGTCGGCAGCGAGCACGTGCCCGTGCACGTCGCTCAGGCCTTTCGCGATCGTCACCCGCACCCGCGTCGCCGCCGGCCACGCGCGGTCCGGCTCGAAGCCGATCATCCGCGGGGTCAGGAACCGGAACTTCCCCGGGAACGCGGGATCGAGCGTGAAGTGCGCGAGGATCGGCGCCTCGTCCGGCGATTCCAGGCGCTGGAGCGCGATCAGGTCGTCGCTGAACCGCACGCGGACCTGCGCCAGGGTGCCGACGTCGCCGACGGGCGCGAACGCGGCGATCGGCGCGCCGGACGAGGGCGAGGGGAGCGGCGAGACCACCGGGAGCGGCTCGGTCTTCACCGGGGCATGCAGGTCGCAACCGGTCGCAAAGAGTGCGACGGCCATCGCGGCGAAGGCGAATGCACGGCGCGCATGCGTACGCAAAGCGCTACGACCCTTCGTCTACACCGAGGTGCTCCCTTGTCGCGAGTCGCGTCCGCGCTGGTCGCGATCATCGTCTTCGTCGCGGTCGCGGTCGCGGTACTGCCGATCGGGCCGGGCGCGTTTGCGGGCGGTGCGAACGCGGTGACCTTCGAGGACCGGGGCGGCGTGCCGCTGGGCACCGTGCTCGCGCGCGACAGCGAGCACGCGGTGCGGGTCCCGCTAGCGCGCGTCTCGCCGCGCTTTCTGGCGGCGATCAGCGCCGTCGAGGCCGCCCGCTTCGCGCAGCAC
>CALEOJ010000368.1 GCA_937910425.1 uncultured candidate division WPS-2 bacterium | reverse complement strand
CGGCACGCGCGCAGAGCAACGGCGCGGCGCCGGTCGCCGCGCCGCCCGCGACCGTGCCCACGCACGGCACGCCGCTGCTGGTCCTGTTCGGCTCGAACCTCGGAACCTCCGAAGAGATCGCCCGCAGCGTCGCCGACGCCGCGGCGGTGCAGGGGTTCGCCGTGCGCATCGGCTGGCTCGACGACTACGCGGGAAAGCTGCCGGTGGAAGGCGGCGTGCTGATCGTCTGCGCGTCGTACAACGGCGCGCCGCCCGACAACGCGGCGGGGTTCTACCGCTGGCTGCAGGACGGGATGGCACCCGGCGCGCTGGCCGGCGTTCGCTATACCGTATTCGGTTGCGGCAACCGCAACTGGGCGTCGACGTATCAGTCCGTGCCGCGCTTTCTCGACGAGAAGCTGGCGGAATTCGGCGCGGAGCGGCTGTTCGAACGCGGCGAGGGTGACGCGCAAGAAGACCTCGACGCCCAGGCCCGCGCGTGGCGATTCGCGCTGTGGCGGTCGGTCGCGAAGGAGCTGGGCGTCGCGTTCGACGCCCGCGCCGAGGCCGACAGCCGGCCGCGCTACACGCTCGAGATCGTGGCCGGACCGCAAGCGAATCCGCTGGCCGCCGCGCACGGGGCGAGCGCGCTGCGCGTGATCGTCAACCGCGAGCTGCAGCGCACACCGGAGCGGTCGACGCGGCATCTCGAGATCGCGCTGCCGGAGGGCGCCGCCTACGGCGTCGGCGATCACCTCGGCGTCGTCGCCGAGACCCCGCCGGCGCTCGTCGAGCGCGCGCTGCGCCGGTTCGACTTCGCTGACGACACGTACGTTCGTCTGCATCCGCTCTCGGCGCGCGCGTCAGCGCTACCCGTCGACACGCCGGTCTCGGTCGAGCAACTCCTCGCGCGGTACGTCGAGCTGCAGCACACGGCGACGCGCAAGCAGCTCGAGATCCTCGCCGAGCACACCCGGTGCCCGATCACGAAGCCGCGCTTGATCGCGCTCGCCGACGACGAGGGCGATGAGAGCGCGTACAAGCGCGAGGTGAAGCGCAAGCGGCGGTCGGTGCTCGACCTGCTCGAAGAGCATCCCGCCTGCGAGCTGCCGTTCGAGGCGTTCCTCGACATACTGCCGGTGATGACGCCGCGCTACTACTCGATCTCGTCCTCGCCGCTCGCCGCGCCCGATCGCTGCAGCATCACCGTCGGCGTCGTGCACGAACCGGCCTGGTCGGGGAACGGAACGTTCGAGGGCGTCTGCTCGACCTATCTGCGCCGGCACGGCGCCGAAGAGGCGATCGCCGCGTTCGTCAAAGACTCCAAGAGCGGGTTCCGGCTGCCGGAAGACGCCGCGCGTCCGATCGTCATGATCGGTCCCGGGACGGGACTCGCGCCGTTCCGCGGTTTTCTGCAGGAGCGCGCGGCGCTGCGCGAGCGCGGTGCGGCGCTCGGCCCGGCGATGCTGTTCTTCGGCTGCCGCCATCCGGATCAGGATTTTCTGTACCGTGAGGAACTCGAAGGGTACGCCGCCGCCGGGATCGTCGAGCTGCACGTCGCGTTCTCACGGGTCGCGAGCACGAAGACGTACGTGCAACACCGTATCGAGGAGTACGCCGACGGGGTCTGGGAGCTGCTCGGGCAGGATGCGGTGATCTATGTCTGCGGCGACGGCAGCCGGATGGAGCCGGACGTCCGAGCGACGCTGGCCGGCCTGTTCCGCCGCAAGACCTGCGGCGACGAGGCGGCCGCGCAGGCCTGGCTCGACGGCTTGACCGGCTCGGGCCGGTATCACCTCGACGTCTGGGCGGGTACCTGAGGATCACGACCCCCCGGACCCCCAAAACCGCTTGACAAGTATAGCGGGATGCTTGGCATACTTAGCACATAGCACCCGCCGCCGTGCCCCCGCACGAGGAGAACCCCAGTGAACGACACCGTCATCGACACCATCGAGAAGCTCCAGACGCAAGGGCTGGAGGCGCTCAAGCAGGCGCAGGCCGCTCAGGCCGCCGCCGTCAACTCGTTCCGCGAGATCGTCAGCAACGCCACCTCGAACCTGCCGGGCGCGCAGGGCCTGCGCAACATCCCGACCGTCATCTCGCAGGTCAACGAGCTCAACTCCACCTTCGCCGTGAAGCTGATCGAGCAGCAGAACGAATACGTGACCCAGCTCGTCAGCCTGCTCAAGTCCGCGCAGAAGGATGTCACCCCCGCCGACGGCACCGCCGACAAGGCGTAAGCCCTGTCGAAGCGCGCGCGGCTGCGCCGCATGAAGACGATCGCCACGACGCTCCTGGGCGTCATGGCGATCCTGTTTGCGGTCTCCGCGCGGCTGAAGCCGGCGTACCCGCTCCTCGCCTGGGTCGAGGCGTTCAGCGAAGCGGCGCTGATCGGCGGACTCGCCGACTGGTTCGCCGTGGTGGCGCTCTTTCGTCATCCCGGCGGCATCCCGTTTCCGCACACGGCGATCGTTCCGCACAACAAGGACCGGATCGGCGTACAGCTCGGGATCTTCATCGAGCAGAACTTTCTGACGCCGAGCAACATCGCGACGCGGCTGCGCGAGCTCGGCCTCGCGCGCCAACTGCTGGCTGGTTCGCCGTCCCCGACAACTGGCGCGCGCTCTTTGCGACCGCCCGCACGCTGGTGCCGCGTCTGTTCGACGCCGTCGACGATGCGGAGGTGCGCACGGTCATCCGGCGCGTCGTCGCCGAAGAGGTCGAGCAGCTCGATCTGGCGCGCGCAGGCGGCTCGGTGCTCGCGATCGTGACCGCCGATGGCGCGCACCAGCGCATCCTCGCCCGCGTCCTCCCCGTCGTCGCCCGCTGGCTCGACGGTCAGCGCGCGGAGATCAAACGGCGCTTCGCAAAGCGCTCGCTGCTGACGCCGGGGTTCGTCGACGCGTATATCGTGAACCGGTTCGTCGACGGGATGATCGATTTGATCGGCGAGGTCGCGAACACGCCGGAGCATCCGATGCGCCGGCAGTTCGACGCGTATCTCGACGAGCTGGTCGTGCGCTTGCGCGACGATCCCGAGATGGAAGCGCAAGCCGAGCGACTCAAGGCCGCGGTGGTGCGGGGTTCGGAACTCGACGAGCTGATCGCCGCCGGCTGGAACGCGCTACGGACGCGCCTCGAGCGCGAACCCGCCGATCCGGACCATCCTGCGATCTCGCGCTTCAGCGGTATCGCTGCAAAGATCGCCGCCAGCATGCTCGACGAGCCCGCGGTCGTCGAGCGGTTGAACGTGCGGATCTGCGACGCGGTCGAAGCGGTGCTCGGGCGCTTTCAGCAACAGTTCTCGCTGCTCATCACCGAGATCGTGCAGCGCTGGGACGCCGAGATGATCACCGAAAAGATCGAAACCGAGCTCGGCCCCGACTTGCAGTTCATCCGTCTCAACGGCAGTTTGGTCGGCGGCGCGGCGGGCGTGGTCCTGCACGCCGCCCTGGTTGTCACCGGCGCCGGCTAACGGCCTCCGCCGTACGCGATCGCGAACGGCCCGCTCTTCGCGAACGGCGCGAACGTGCCCGCGGGGTGCGCGAGCCGGTCGGCGACCGCCCACAA
>CALEOJ010000367.1 GCA_937910425.1 uncultured candidate division WPS-2 bacterium | reverse complement strand
CGAGCCGACCGCGACGCCGGCGCCGGCCGCCTCAGCACAGCCCTAGCGGTTCCGACCCGGCAGGGGATTCTTTGCAGCGCAGAGTATTGGCCGTGAACCCCTCTGATCGGAGCAACAGTGGACGTCACCCGCGCAATCGCCGACCTCGACGAAGTCCGTTCCCGACTCGCCTCGGTCCAGCGCTTTCGCGGCCTCTCCGGCCCTGCGGCGCTCGCCAGCGGGTTGGGGGCGCTCGGCACCGGCCTGGTGCAGCTTGCGGTCGTCCCCGCACCGCACGGGAGCGACGATGCCGGCAAGTATGTCGCGATCTGGATCGCCTGCCTGACCTTCGCGCTGGCGCTGAACTACGGCGCCGTCGCGGTGTGGCTGGTCCGGAACTGGTCGTCTCGCACGCGCACCGAACTGCGGACCGCCGCGATCTCGATCGTCCCCTCGATCTCGGCCGGCGGCGCGTTCACCGCGGCCCTGCTGGTCCGGGGCGAGATCGGCCTGCTGCCGGGTACGTGGGGCCTGTGCTACGGACTGGGGTTGGTTTCGGCGCGGTCGATGCTCCCGCGCGGCGTGGTTCCGATTGCGATCGCCTTCGCCGCGACCGGCGCGACGCTGCTGTTCGCGCCGGCGACCAACGCGCTGGCGTGGTGGGTCATGCCGCTCACGTTCGGCGTCGGGCAAGTCGCGATCGGACTGCTCATTCTGCGCGACCAGGGTGCGCGAGCGGCGCGCCCATGAACGCCAACCACGACGCGCCCTACGCCTTTCCCGGGCTCGAGCGGATCTTCCACGAACGCGGCCGGCTCGCCGTGTGCGCGTGCCTCGTTGCGAACCCCGATGGGATGCGCTTCACCGACCTGCAGGATGCGTGCGGTTTGACCGACGGCAACTTGAACCGCCATCTTCACGCGCTGGCCGAGGTCGGCGTGGTCACCAGCGAACGCGTGCGCGGCCACGGTCGGCCGACGACGATCGTACGCATCACCGACGACGGGCGAACGCGCTTTCTTTCCTATGTCGATGAGCTCGAAGCGGTGGTGCGCGGCGTCCAGCAGCGCACCGAGTCGCCCTCGTCGTCGCATCTGGCTCGGCAGTCATGATCGAACGCGCACCGATTACGACGGGCCGGCCGCGCCACGTTGCGATCATCATGGACGGCAACCGCCGCTGGGCCCGCACGCACGGGCTGCCGGCTCTCGAAGGCCATCGGCGCGGCATCGCGGCGCTGGAACGCGCGGTCGACGCCGGGCTGCGCACAGGGATTGCGATGCTCACCGTCTTCGCGTTCAGCGAAGAGAACTGGAGCCGCGAGCGCGGCGAGGTGTTCGGCCTGTTCGGGCTCGCCACGTCGTTCGCACGCGAGAAAGCGGCGGAGCTCGCGGCGCGCGGTGTGCGCGTGCGCATCATCGGGCGGCGCGACCGGCTGCCGCGCGGCGTCGTGGAGGCGTTTCGCACGCTCGAGGCGCGCACCGCTGCCGGGACCGCGATGCTGCTCACCATTGCGGTCGATTACGGTGCCCGCACCGAGCTACGCGACGCGTGCCGCGCGCTCGCGCGCGAGGTCGCAGACGGCCGCATCGTTCCGGAACAGATCGATGAAGACGCGATCGCGGCGAAGCTGTGGACCGCGGGCCTGCCGGATCCCGATCTCGTCGTGCGCACCGGCGGCGAGCTGCGGCTCTCGAACTTCTTGCTCTACCAGAGCGCGTACGCCGAGCTGTGGTCGACGACCGATCCGTGGCCCGAGTTCGACGGTGCGACGCTCGACCGCGCGGTCGACGCGTTCGTCTCGCGCGAACGGCGGTACGGCCGGTAGTCCAGGCCGCCGCGCCGATCAGTCGTAGAACATCAGCGATTCGTCGTCGTCGACGACGAACGGAACGCCGCGCGCCGGCGTGACCGAGATCGCCGCGCCCGACGCACGTACGCGCGACCACGACGATCCGTCGAAGCGCCAGACGGACTCACGCTCGTCCCCGATCGCGTACGCGAGATTACCGTTCGCCGCGCCGATGTCGCTGAAGCAACAGCCGGTGACGGTCCAACCGGTGCCTGTCCACTGCGCCGCGCGTTCGCTGCGATCGACAATCCAGATGCCGCCGTCCGCCGACGCCGCGATTCGCGTTGCCGAACCGGGCTGCGGGTTCCAGCCGCTGCCGTTGTTAGGGCTACAGGTGGTGTCGCGTCACGACTGCGTACGACGGGATTTCCGTGCCGTCCCACTCGAGCGACAGCTCCGTTGCATCGTCCCGAACCGTGCGGATACTCCGAGGGCGAAAGACGGCATAGCACACGCCGGCCGGATGCCGGACGCTGTCGTACACGACGACATCCTTGCCGGCCGCGCGCAGCTTCTCTCCGACGGCTTGCGCCGCCCGATAGTCGGCGGGATGGTAGATCATCGGATCGACACCGGGCGCGGAGCGGCGCTGATCGACGTGCCCCTCGTGTCTCAGCTCGAGCACGACCGCCACGCGCGGAACAGCCTGTGCCCCTGCGCCGGAGGCGCGAAGCTTCGCGGCAGCGTGATACGCGGACTCGCGCACTGCCGTCTCCAAGGCGTTCGCGACGTACAAGATTCCGAACGTTCCGGGTGAAAACCGGCTCGGGCTCAGCCAAAAGAACGGGGCCATCACGACCGCGGCATGTGCACCCAAGTAGCGATCGCTTTCCGGAACGAGCACGATCGCGCGCGCCGCCTCACGTACAATCGGGTCGGTCATCCCGCGAAGGGCGATCAACTCTTCAAGATCAGCTGGGTCCTCCACGAGTTCTGCGAGAGCGGACAAACCCGGGCGTGGGTCGGCGACCACACGATGGACCGTCACAAACCCTGTCGCGCAGCACCGAGATAGCGACGCACGTCGACGATATCTCCGACATTTCCAGCGAGAAGGCGACGCAGCGGAGGGTCTCCGCCGAAATCCGCATTGGGCCGCCGGATCCACTCGTCCGCCGCCGGTCCCGCGCCGAAGAAGGCCCGAATGTCCTCATAGATACCGATCAGCAGCGAGATGCGTTCGAGCGTGTCGCGCTGGATCGGCCGGGTCTCCTCGCCCGCGCCGCCGGACTTTGCCCAACGGTACACGGTCCGCTCAGAGCGCCCGAGCAGCAGCGCCCGTTGTGGCATGTCCAGCACCCAACGGTCCGCGATGCGATTGAAGGCGGTGATCGCCACCCGCGCCGACGGAGGTGCAAGGGCTGTCATATGACGATAATAAGCCTATTTCATGACATTAGTCAACCCCGCTCGGACGACACCATCGCCCTTCGGCGGCCCCCAACGCGCCGCGGCGGCGTCCTTGGCGATCCGCTTGCGGTCCTCGGGCGATAGCGCCTCGGCCCGCGCCTTGCCGCCCTTCTTGCCGCCCAGGCGTCCGAGCTCCACGGCCGCCGCGTTCTTCATCCGAACCGAAGGCTTAGCGGCGGCCCCGTCGTCGTTGGTCATCTCATGCACGATGGCATGGGCGAGGCTGTTCACGTCGCCGGGCTTGCTTGAGCGCTTTGGCATGCCCTGAGCATAGCAGAAGCCAAGCCGCGATAGAAGCGCCCCCCTCACCTAGTAGTGGCTCAGTTTGCTCAGGAGAAAAGCGAAGGGCGCTTCTACCTTGCCGGAGCGCCCTTCGTGACTGGGGAGACGGGATCGAACCGTCGACGCGAGGCTTTCCAGGCACTCCGCTCTACCGCTGAGCTATCCCCCCACGAAGCGTGGAAACTTAGCCGGTCACTCTATACAACGCAGTTAGGGCTCGAAAGGTTCCACCTTTTCCGTCCGTGCGGATTCAAAAGGGACCACTACCGGACGACGTAAGCAGGTGCGTCCTGGTGCCGGGCGTGGTATGATTGGTCCTTATGGCCCAGATTCGGACGCGGTCCGATATCCGCAATGTCGCGATCATCGCCCACGTCGACCACGGAAAGACGACGCTGGTCGATGCCATGTTCCGACAGAGCGGGATCTATCGCGAGGGACAGCATACCGAAGCGCGGGCGATGGACTCGAACCCGCTCGAGCGCGAGCGTGGGATCACGATCCTGGCCAAGAACACTGCGATCGACCACGCGGGGGTCAAGTTCAACATCGTCGATACCCCCGGCCACGCTGATTTCGGCGGTGAGGTCGAGCGCGTGCTCCAGATGGTGCAGGGCGTCGTGCTGCTGGTCGACGCGGCGGAAGGCGTCATGCCGCAGACCCGCTTCGTGCTGCGCAAGGCGCTCGAGCTCGACCTGCGCGCGATCGTCGTCATCAACAAGATCGACCGCAGGGACGCGCGGCCGGTGGAAGTGGTCGACGAAGTCTTCGACCTGTTCATCGAGCTGGGCGCGTCGGACCAGCAGGCCGACTTCCCGGTCGTGTACGCGAACGGCAAAGCCGGGATCGCGAAGTACGAGCTCGCCGACGAAAGCGCCGACCTCGAGCCGCTCTTCGACACGATCGTGAAGAGCGTGCCGGAGGCGCCGGCCGAGGACGGCGGCTTCCAGATGCTGGTCTCCGCGATCGACCACAACCGCTACGTCGGCCGCATCGGGATCGGGCGCATCTTCCGCGGCACCTCCAAAGTGAATGCGCCGATCGTCAAGGTCGGCCGCGACGGCAGCGTGCAGACGGGGCTGCGGCTCACCAAGATGCTGGCGTTCCACGGCCTCGAGCGGATCGAGGTCGAGGAGGCGTCGGCCGGCGACATCATCTGCGTCTCCGGGATCGAAGGCTTGAACATCGGCGACACGATCGCGGATGCGGCGTTCCCCGAGGGGATCGCGGCGACGGCGGTCGACGAGCCGACGGTCTCGATGTATTTCATGGTCAACGCCTCGCCGTTCGCGGGCCGCGAAGGCAAGTACCTCACCTCGCGCCAGATCCGCGACCGCCTGATGCGCGAGCTCGAATCGAACGTCGCGCTGCGCGTCGAGGACACGGAGTCCGCCGACACGTTCGAAGTGCGCGGGCGCGGCGAGCTTCATCTCTCGATCCTGATCGAGACGATGCGCCGCGAAGGGTACGAGATGGCGGTCAGCAAGCCGCGCGTCATCATCACCGAGCGCGACGGCGTGAAGATGGAACCGGTCGAGTACGTCGTCATCGACGTGCGCGAGGAGTATGCCGGTCCGGTGATCGAGTCGGTCGGCCGCCGTCGCGCGATCATGTCGAACATGCTCACCGTCGGCGAGACGCGCCGGCTAGAGTACACGATGCCGACGCGGGCGATCTTCGGACTGCGCGGCGAGCTGATGACGCTCTCGCGCGGCACCGCCGTGATGTCGCACGTCTACTACACGCATCAGCCGCTGGCCGGCGATATCCCGGGCCGCAGCAACGGCGCGCTCGTCACGAGCGACTCCGGCACGGTCACCGCCTACGCGCTGATGGGACTCGAGCAGCGCGGCCGCTTCTTCGTCGACCCGGGCACCGAAGTGTACGAAGGGATGATCGTCGGCCGCGCCAACGACGATCGCGACGTCGCGCTCAACGCCGTGCGCGCGAAGAAACTGACCAACATGCGCGCCGCCGGCACCGACGAGAATTTCAAGATGCCGCCCGCCGAAGCGATGTCGCTCGAACGCGCGATCGAGTTCATCGAGGACGACGAACTGGTCGAGGTCACGCCGCAGTCGATCCGGCTGCGCAAGCGCATGCTCGGCGAGAGCGATCGGATCAAGTCGCGCAAGCGCGAAAAAGCGTTCGCGGGATAGCGGACAAGAGAGCGCCCGGCATGCTCCGAACGCTCTTTTCGTTCCGGGGCCTGATCCTCGTTTTCGGACTGGTCGCAGTCGGGCTTCCCATCGCCCTGGTCGCGCAGCTCGGGATCGTCCGGACACTGAACGCCACCAACCAGGAGGTCGGCGTCACCCGCGAGGGTGCGCTCGCGGCCGCCGCCGTCCTGCGCTACCAGCTCGACGAGGAGACGGGAGTGCGGGGCTACGCCGCGACCGGGCGCGCCGTCTTCCTGGAGCCGTTCGAGGGCGCGCGCGCGGCGATGGGCACCGCCCTCGCGCAGCTCGATAACGCCGTTCCAGACAACCCCGCCGAAGCGCCCGCGCAGCGCGCGGATCGGACGCTGCGCGATCTGCGCCGCGTCAACGCCGCCTGGCTCGCCACCGTCGCCGACCCGATCGTCGCCGGCGCGCGCGACAAGAACGCGCGTCTGGTACGCGGCAAAGCGCTGATCGACCGCTTCCGTGGCGACGTCGAAACACTGAACGCGTACTTCGCGGAGCGGTACCGAACGGCGCTCGATCTGCGCGAACGCACGATCCGCACGACGACGCTCGTCTCCGTCCTCGCGATCGTTGCGATCGGGCTCGAGATCGTCGTGTTCGGCGCGGTGATCGTACGGATGCGGCACGAGCTCGACCGCGAGCGCGGGTTCGTCGAGGCACTTCAGTCCGCGGCCTCGGTGCGGCTCGTGGCGCCGCCGCACCTCGCGATCGGCGCCGTCTACCGCTCGGCGACCCGCGGCACGCGC
>CALEOJ010000366.1 GCA_937910425.1 uncultured candidate division WPS-2 bacterium | reverse complement strand
CCCGGCGAGCGCGCGCGGGCGGCCGTCTCGCCGGTGGCGGGATCTACCAGCGTAGCGCCTTCGTCATTGCCGCGGACCCAACGGCCGGCAAGGTAGCTTTCGAGAACGATCGGCGCGGCAGCGATCACGGGAACCTCCGGAACGGCTTCATCCCTGGACGCAGGGTCGTTGAAGCATTATAGTGGCTATTATAGTATAGTTCATCCACCATGAGCGTCGCAGAGCATCCGGGGCAGACTGGGCCGGTCACGTTCGACACCGCTCCCGACCGCTACAAGCACTGGAAGCTGAGCGTCGACGGGCGAGTCGCGACGCTGGCGCTCGATGTCGATGAAGACGCGGGGATCCGGCCCGGCTATAAGCTGAAGCTGAACTCCTACGATCTTGGCGTGGACATCGAGTTCCGTGACGCGCTCGACCGCATCCGCTTCGAACATCCCGAGGTTGCGTGCGTCGTCGTGACCAGCGCCAAGGACCGCTCGTTCTGCGCCGGTGCGAACATCTACATGCTCGGGGCGTCTTCGCACCAGTGGAAAGTGAACTTCTGCAAGTTCACCAACGAGACGCGCAACGGGATGGAAGATTCGAGCCGCCACGACGGGCTGCGGTTCATCGCGGCCGTGAACGGCGCGTGCGCCGGCGGCGGCTACGAGATCGCGCTCGCCTGCGACGAGATCCTGATGATCGACGATCGCTCGACCGCGGTGAGTTTGCCCGAGGTGCCGCTGCTCGGCGTGCTGCCCGGGACCGGTGGCCTGACGCGCGTCGTCGACAAGCGCAAGGTGCGCCGTGACGTCGCCGACCTGTTCTGCACCAACGCCGACGGCGTGCGCGCCGAGCGCGCGAAGGCGTGGAAGCTGGTCGACGCGATCGCCGCGCCGTCCGAGTTTGCGGCGCTGGTGCGCGACCGCAGCGCGGCACAGGCCGCCGCCTCGCCGCGTCCCGCCGGTGCGCATGGGATCGCGCTGCGACCGCTGCAGCGAACGATCGACGCGCGCGGCTATCACTATCCGAACGTCGACGTCACGTTCGACCGCGAAGCCCGCACCGCGACGATCGTTGTGCATGCGCCGCGCACCACGCAGCCCGAGACGCCGGAGGCGATCGTGGAGGCGGGAGACGCGTGGTGGCCGCTGGCGTTCGCTCGCGAGCTCGACGACGCGATCCTGATGCTGCGCACCAACGAGCCCGCGCTCGGGCTGCTGCTGCTGCGCACCGAGGGCGACCCCGCCGCGGTGCTGGCGGTCGACCGTATGCTGCTCGCGCAGCGCGAGCACTGGCTGGTGCGCGAGACGATCGGCTTCCTGCGGCGCGCGCTGGCTCGGCTCGACGTCACCTCGCGCAGCCTCTACGCAATCGTCGACCGCGGTTCGTGCTTCGCCGGCACGCTGCTCGAGCTCGCGCTCGCGGCTGACCGCACCTACATGCTCGCGCTCGCCGAGGGCGCGGACGCGCCGACGATCGCGCTCGGCGCGACGAACTTCGGACTCTATCCGGTCGTCAACGGGCTCTCGCGGCTCGACACGCGCTTCGAGGGCGACTTGCCGGCATTCGCAACGTTGAAGGCCGCTGCCGGTTACCGCTATCGCGCGCAGGAGGCGCTCGAGGCCGAACTGGTCACCGTCGCGCCGGACCAGCTCGACTGGGACGACGAGATCCGGCTCGCGATCGAAGAACGCACGTCGCTCTCGCCGGACGCGCTCAGCGCGATGGAAGCGAACCTGCGCTTCCCCGGCCCCGAGACGCTCGAGACGAAGATCTTCGGCCGCCTCTCGGCCTGGCAGAACTGGGTGTTCTACCGTCCCAACTCGACCGGCGAGCGCGGTGCGCTCAAGATCTTCGGAACCGGCGCACGTCCCAGCTTCGACCAGGAACGAGTGTAAGCACCGTGGCGATCGACTACGCGGAACGGATCCCGAACAACGTCGAGCTCTCGACGAATCGCACACTGCAGCGCGCCCTCGAACAGTGGCAGCCCGCGTTCCTGTCGTGGTGGAAGGAGATGGGACCGACCGATTTCAACGCGCTCGACGTCTATCTGCGCACCGCGATCTCGGTCGACACCAAGGGCTGGGCGAACTACGGCTACGTGCGGATGCCGGACTACCGCTGGGGGATCTTCCTGGCCGAGCCGGAGCAGGACCGCCGCGTCGGATTCGGCGACGAGTTCGGCAATCCGGTGTGGCAGCAAGTTCCGGGCGAGTACCGCAGCCAGCTGCGGCGCCTGATCGTCACGCAGGGCGACACCGAGCCGGCGTCGGTCGAGCAGCAGCGGCTGCTGGGTCACACCGCACCATCGCTCTACGATCTGCGCAACCTGTTTCAGGTCAACGTCGAAGAAGGCCGTCACCTGTGGGCGATGGTCTACCTGCTGCACGCCTACTTTGGGCGCGACGGACGCGAGGAGGCCGAAGAGCTGCTCGCGCGCCATTCCGGCGACGCCGACAACCCGCGCATCCTGAGCACGTTCAACGAGCCGATCACCGACTGGCTCTCGTTCTTCATGTTCACGTTCTTCACCGATCGCGACGGCAAGTTCCAGCTCAAGTCGTTCGCGGAGTCGAGCTTCGACCCGCTGGCGCGCACCTGCCGCTTCATGCTGACCGAAGAAGCGCACCACATGTTCGTCGGCGACACCGGGATCTCGCGCGTCACCAAGCGCACGCTCGAAGTGATGAAGGAGCTCGGCACCGACGAGCCGGCGGCGATCCGCCGCGCCGGCGCGCTCGATCTGCCGACGATCCAGCGGTACTTGAATTTCTGGTTCAGCTCGTCGCTCGATCTGTTCGGCTCCGAAGCCTCGTCGAACGCCGCCGCGTACTTCGCGCAGGGCATCAAAGGCCGCCCGGACGAGAAGAAATACGACGACCACGTCGTGCGCGACGCAACGTTCGAGCTCGACGTCCCCGATGGGAACGGCGGCGTGCGCCGGGAGAGCGTCGCGATGCGCAACGCGATGAACGAGGTCGTGCGCAACTCGTACACCGAGGACTGCATGCGCGGTCTGAACCGCTGGAACAAATTGATCGAGGCGGCGGGTCACGCGTTCCGCTTCTCGCTGCCGAGCACGCGCTTCCGCCGCACGATCGGGAACTGGGCCGGCGTTCCGACCGACCCGTCGGGCCGCCCGATCGCGCAGGATGAATACGACGCGCAGGTCGCGTCGTGGCTGCCGAACGGCGACGACCGCGCGTTCGTCGCGAGCCTGATGCGGCGCGTCATCGAACCGGGGAAGATGGCTGCCTGGATCGCACCGCCGGAGAAGGGCATCAAAGACCGGCCGGTCGACTACGAATACGTGCGACTCGCCTGAGCGCATGGCCGGACGAACGCACCTGACGCACACCCGCGTACGCTTCGGCGAGACCGACGCCGCGGGGATCGTGTTCTACCCGACGTTCTACATCTGGTTCGACGTGGGGACGTCGGGGCTGCTGCGCGCCGCGCTCGGCGAACTGCTCGGCGCCGAGCGCCGGCCGCGCTGGCCGTTGCCGATCGTCGAGGCGAGCGCGCGGTTCAGCCTGCCGCTCTACTTCGACGACGCGATCGTGATCCGCTCGACCGTGGCCGAACTCGGGACGAGCTCGTTGCGGATCGAACACGTCGTCCTGCGCGATGACATCGAGGTCGCCCGCGGCTTCGAGATACGCGTCCTCGTGGGCTACGACGGCGGGCGTATCGGCGCACGGCCGCTCCCCGAGGAGATGCGCCGCGCGCTCTCGGAAACCGCCTCGTCCGAGGACGAGGTTGCCTGACGCCGAGCGTCAATTCAACCCAAAAACATCCCACGATCAGGAGGTAGTCGCCGGATGATCTCTCGTCGTTCGCTTCTCGCCGGCGGCGCTGCCGCCGTCACCGCCGCCGCCGCTCCGCG
>CALEOJ010000365.1 GCA_937910425.1 uncultured candidate division WPS-2 bacterium | reverse complement strand
GGAGTTCAGACGTGTGCTCTTCCGATCTGGCCATCTCCTTGCCCTGGTCGTAGGTCATTGTCAGGCGGAGCGGCGCGGGCGGCTTCCTCGAGGATCACGTCGGCGGTCGTGTTGGACTCGGCGGGTGCGCCGCCGACCGAGGCGTTCCAGAAGAACACCACCAGCAGCACGGCGAGCGCGTGGATCAGGAACGAGATCCCGATCGAGAGCGTGTCGCGTCGCGGCGACGGCCGTTCGATATGAGCACCCCGAGCCGGCCGGCGCGCGTCGTGCATGCAAGCGGTTCTTTCCTGCGCGGCCGCCGCGCACCATCCTTTGGGAAAGGGCTTCCCCAGAGAAGTGATGCCGTCGGTGCTTTCGTCCAGCCGCAGGACCGCGGGTAGCGCCGGGGAACCCCGCGCGCCGATGCAGCCGCCACCGAAACGCACGAAGATCGTCGCGACCGTGGGCCCCGCGTCGCACGATCCCGCGATCCTGCGGTCGCTCTTTTTGGCCGGCGTCAACGTCGTCCGTCTCAACTTCTCGCACGGCACGCACGACGAGGCGGCTACGATTATCGCCGACGTCCGCCGCATCTCGCGCGAGCTGAACCTGCACGTCGCGATCCTCCAGGATCTTCCGGGGCCGAAGGTGCGCACCGGAGCGTTCGCCGACGGCATTGCGTCGATACGGCTCGAAAGCGGGGCGCCGTTCATCCTCACGACCGACCAGGTCCCGGGCGACGCCGAGCACGTGAGCGTCTCGTACGCCGGCCTCGCCCGCGACGTCGAGGTCGGCAAACGCATCTACCTCGCCGACGGCGGGATCGCGCTGCGCGTGCAGGGGATCGACGGGCCGCGCATCGCCACCGTCGTCGAGACCGGCGGCGAGCTGCGCGAACGGCAAGGGATCAATTATCCGGACGGGACGCTCGAGCTCGAGGCCGTCACCGATCGCGACCTCGAGCACCTCGACTTCGGGATCGCACAGGACGTCGACTGGGTCGCCGTCTCGTTCGTCCGCACCGCACAAGACGTGTGGCGCGTGAAATCGCACATCAGCGACGCCGGCAAGACGATCCCGGTCATGGCGAAGATCGAGAAGCACGAGGCGCTCGATCACATCGACGACATCCTGCTCGTCTCGGACGGGATCATGGTGGCACGCGGTGACCTCGGGATCGAGATCCCGCTCGAAGAGATCCCGCTCGCGCAGAAAGACCTGATCCGTCGCGCGAACAAGGCCTCGAAGCCGGTCGTGACCGCGACCCAGATGCTGGAGTCGATGATCAACTCGCCGCGCCCGACGCGCGCCGAGGTCACTGATGTCGCCAACGCGATCCTCGACGGCACCGACGCGGTGATGCTCTCCGGCGAAACCGCCCGCGGCGCGTACCCGCTCGAAGCCGTCCGCGTCATGGCGACCGTCGCGCTGCAGGTCGAAGCGAACTATCCGTTCGCGGAGATCCGCAAACGGCGCACCGCCGGCGGTGGGAGCATCGAGACCGACGAAGACATCGGCGCCTCGATCGCCGAGGCCGCGGTGCGTTCGGCCGACGCACTCGGGCTACGCCTGGTCGTCTCGGGGACGACGACCGGGAATACCGCACGCCACATCAGCTCGTTCCGGCCGCGCGCGAAGATCGTCGCGCTCACCCCGCTCGAAGAGGTCGCGCGCCGGATGGCGGTCGTGTGGGGCGTCGAGTCGTCGGTCGTGCAGACCTATCGCTACATCGAGACGCTCATCGAGATCGCCGAGGCGCGCGTCGTCTCCGAAGGACACGCTTCGCCGGGCGAGACGATCGCGATCACCAGCGGGATGCCGGTCGGCGCGGGCGGCACGAACGTCCTCAAGATCCACCGCCTGCCGTCCGGCTGAGCCCGGCGGCCGGCGCGATGATCTCGTACTCCGCGATGCGGCGGCGCCATTCGGCGGGGATCACGATCGAGGCAGCGGCTTCGTAGTCGTAGCCGACCAGCGTCGAAAGGCCGTGGCCGATGCGTTCCTCGCCACGCCAGAGTTCGTAGGTCAGGTCCATCGACTTGTTGCCGAGGCGGGAGGTTCGGCAGCCCATCACGAGCCGCTCGTCGTACTGCGCCTGGCGCTCGTAGTCGAACGACTGCGAGGCCATGATCACGTTCACCATTCCGCCCAGCGGCCGGTCGAACGCGGCGCGGCAATAGTCGATCCGTGCGGTCTCCATCCAGGTGATGTAGACCGCGTTGTTGACGTGGCGGTAGTAGTCGATGTCGCGAAAGACGACGCGGATGTCGAGCCGATACCGAAAATCCTCGAGTGCCATCAGATCGTGATCTTCTTCTGTTTTGGGGCGAGGCGCCAGACGGCGTCGGCGAAGTCGTGGACGTCGTCGACCGTGGTATCCCAGGAGCACATCCAGCGCGCGACGTGGCGGGCGTGATCCCACATGTAGAACCGGCGCTCGCGCAGGAGCGGCTCGATCGAGTCCGGCGGGAGGATCGGGAAGACGGCGTTGGCCTCGACGGGATACGCGAACTGCACGACGTCGTCGAGGTCGCGCAAGCGCGCGGCGAGCAGGCGCGCCATCGCGTTCGCGTGGGCCGCGTTCTTCAGCCATAGAGCGTCGCGCAGCAGCGCCTCGAACTGCGCGCCGACGAAGCGCATCTTGGAGGCCAGCTGCATCCCCTGTTTGCGCGTGAACGGCAGCGCGCCGACCGCCGCGTGATGCTTCGGAAAGACGATCGCCTCCCCGAACATGAGGCCGTTCTTCGTGCCGCCGAACGTGCAGACGTCGACCCCGGTCTCGACGAGCATCGTGCGCAGGTCGACCCCGAGCGCGGCGACCGCGTTCGCGATGCGTGCACCATCGATATGGAACAACAGCCCGCGCCTGCGCGCCACATCGCCGAGCGCGCGCAACTCGGCGATCGTGTAGACCGTGCCGACCTCGGTCGACTGGGAGATCGAGATCGCGCCGGGCTGGACGTGGTGCTGGTCGCCGATCCCCCACATCTGGCGCTCGATGTCGTCGGGGGTGAGCTTGCCGTTCTCGACCGGGACGTCGATCAGCTTCCCGCCGTTGAAGCGCTCGAACGCAGCGCACTCGTCGACCGCCAGGTGCGCGGCGGCGGGGCAGATGACCGACTGGTACGGTCTCAGCGCCGCGGCCAGCGCGACGACGTTCGCCCCGGTCCCGTTGAACGCGAAGAAGACCCGCGCGTCCTCACCGAGCAACGCGCGGAAGGCGGCCTCCGCCCGGCTCGTGCACTCGTCGTCACCGTAGCCGGGGGCGTGGCCGTCGTTCGCCGCGGCGAGCGCGGCCAGGATCACAGGGTGGACGCCGGCGTTGTTGTCGCTGGCGAAATGGCGGTCGGGCATCGCCCGACTACTACGGCGCGGTGGCTACCGATGCTTCCGTGGTGTTGAAATCGGCGTAGTCGGCCACGAGCTCGGCCTTCATGCGCGGGAGGTTGATCGTCGCGGTCTGTTTCGCGACGAAGGCATGGCCGGCGACCGGCGCATAGATCTGCACCAAGGTGATGACCCCGCCGTCCGAGCGCGACCAGACCGCCTTGAGGATCCGGCCACGGGCGGGATCGAGCGTGACGTCGAGCGACTTCACCATGACCGGAGTCTTCGGCGTGAGGCGCAAGATCGGAGCGGCCGCGGTCGATTCCGGCGCGTACGCGATCTCATAGCGCTCCGGCCAGTGGGCGGGATCGCCGAGATCGTACTTCATGTCCGAGAACGCGCGCGCGATGACCGGGACGCCTCGGAAGACGAACCGGTAGAGCCCGGGCCGCTTGTACCACGAGTCACCGTGCAGCGTCATGCGGATGAACGGAAAGACCCGCAGGCGCACGTGCAGCGCCACCGACGCCTTGTACTCTTCGGGCTGTTCGGGCGCGGCGGCGAGCGTGGCGAGGACGCCGTTCACCGTCGGCGGTTCCTGAGCGAACGTCGCATTCGGAGCGAGAACGAGAAGCGCGGCACACCAGGCCGTCAGCGTCGCCCGCATTAGGGTCATGTTCCCCGTTTCGGCCTCCCGCCCGTTTCGGGAGAGCGGTTCCTCACCATGGTCTAAGGGTGTCACGCTCACCTTAGGCGAGACTGTGTCCGCGCTCACGAGGAGCAGCGTGTCGGCGAGCGCCGGCCGGGCGCCACGGGTCAGCGTTCGCGGGCAGCCAAGAGCTCGGCG
Organism: uncultured candidate division WPS-2 bacterium; assembly: GCA_937910425.1. Classification (GTDB taxonomy): domain Bacteria; phylum Vulcanimicrobiota; class Vulcanimicrobiia; order Vulcanimicrobiales; family Vulcanimicrobiaceae; genus Vulcanimicrobium. Next base: position 461 of record CALEOJ010000365.1, on the reverse strand, counting down.
GCGTGTTCCAGCGCAACCCCCAGCTCGTCGCCGGAGAGCATCCGAGCGACCTCGATCCGGCGCGGCTCTCCGCTGAGCGCGACGGCCTCGATCGCCGTCACCGCTCCGCGCACGTGCTTGCGAAGCGCGACGTGCGTGTCACCGTACGAGGCGATCTGGGCCAGGTGGGTGACGCAGACGACCTGAGCATCCTCGGCCAGCCGGGCCAGCCGGGCGCCGACCGCGGCTGCGGTCGCCCCGCCGATCCCCGCGTCGATCTCGTCGAAGACCAGCGCGGTGCGCTCGCGGCGGTCCGCGAGCACGACGACCAGCGCCAGCAGCACGCGCGAGAGCTCCCCGCCCGACGCGATCCGCGCGAGCGGCCGTTCCGGCTCGCCGGGATTCGCCGCGAAGCGGAGTTCGGCGCGTTCGGCACCGCCGGCGCCGACGGCCTCGAGCGGCTCCAGTGCGATGCGCAGCCG
>CALEOJ010000364.1 GCA_937910425.1 uncultured candidate division WPS-2 bacterium | reverse complement strand
GTTCGTCGCCGACCGGCCGGTCTTCACGCAGGCGCCCTATCTGCTCGCGGTCACCGACGATCGCACGAAAGCGAGCGGCTTCGCGTCGCTGGCGTCGCTCGCGCCGCAAACCCCGCGCATCACGATGCTGATCGACAAGCAGATCGGCACGCCGTGGCGCGGGCGGGATGCGAACAGCTTGATCTTCGCCGAGCAGCGCTTCGACGAGTTCCCCGATCTCTGGGCGAGCGGTCCGATCCCGGCGTCCGCGACGCGCGTGAGCGACGCCAACCCGCAGGCGTCGCGGTACGGATGGGGCCGTTCGCGGCTGATCGACTACACGAACGCGCGCGGCCAAAAGCTGCGCGCGATCCTCACCACACCGCCCGGATTCGATCCGCACAAGCGCTACCCGATGCTGGTCTACGTGTACGAGAAGATGTCGGACGGCCTTCACGCGTACGTCACGCCGGGATCGGGAACCGTCGTCAACCTCGCGCGGTACGCGAACCACGGGTACGTGGTGCTGCAGCCCGATATCCGCTATCGCATCGGGCACACGACGGCCAGCGCGGTCGACTGCGTCGAGTCGGCGGTGCGGCGCGTCGTCGCGATGGGCTTCGTCGATCCGAAGCGGATCGGGATGGCGGGGCACAGCTACGGCGGCTACGAGGTCAACGCGCTGATCACGCACTCCGCCATCTTCCGTGCGGTCGAGTCCGGCGCGTCCGACTCCGACCTGCCGAGCCTGTACGGCGGGTTCTGGCAGTCGGGCGACGTGCAGCAGCAGTACTACGAGCGGAGCCAAGGCCGGATCGGCGCGACGCCGTGGGCGCGGCCCGACCTCTACGTCGAGAACTCGCCGCTGTTCTTCGTCGGGCGCATCCGCACGCCGTACCTGCGGATCCAGGACGACGAGGACGGCTTCGTCCCATACGGACAGGGTGTCGAGTTCTTCACCGCGCTGCGGCGGGCAGGCAAGGAGGCCTACATGTTCACGTTCATCGGCGAGAACCACGCGCTCGCGAAGCAGCCCAACAAAGACTACTGGACCGTAAACCTCGACGAGTTCTTCGACCACTTCCTGCTCGGCACGCCGACGCCGGAGTGGATGACCCGCAACGGAACGTACGAGCACCGCGGCGAGCGCGACGTCGAATCGATGTTCACCCCGGCGACGTTCTAGGCGGCGTTCTGCGCGTCGATCTTGATGACAAGGGCGGCGATGTCGTCTTGGAGCCGCTCGCCGGCGTACTCAGATGCATACCTCGTCACAGCCTCGGCCTGCTGTTCCGCTTCGAACGCACTGTGGCGCTCGATGATATCGACGAGGGGCTCGGGCCCCAGGAAGACGAGTCCGGCATTGCGTGCCTCGGTGAAGCCGTCGGTCACCGCGGCGAAAATATCGCCGCGGTCGAGCCGGACCGTTTCCTGGCTGAACGAGTCGTCGTCGTCCATCAATCCCACGATCGGTCCCGTGGCACCGAGCATCCGAGGGCCCTGGGGCGTGATGACGTACGCCGCTTCGTGACCTGCCGAGACGTACTGCATCGTCTGGCGGCGAGCATCGACGACGGCGAAGAAGGCGGTTGCGAAAAACTCGTACTCGTCTTCAAACGTGCTGTTCTCGATGCAGAGCCGGTTCAGCGCGCGGATCGAAGCGAGCGCATCGAACCCTCGCGAAGCGTACGCGCGCAGCGCGTACTTCGCGAGGGCCGCGTGCCGAGCGGCACGGATTCCATGGCCCGAGATGTCCACCACGGCGAGCGACGTGTGCCCGTCGCCGTATTGAAAAACGTCGACCATGTCGCCGCCGTACCGAAACTCCTTGGTCGCGCCCCAATAGGCCCGCCCGACGTCGAGCCCGGGTAGGCGGCGCACCGGCGGGCCGTAGATGCTCTCGACGATGCGGCGCATCTCGGTTTCGAGGGAGGGCTCAGAGCGATACCGCGCGTCCGAGTTTCCCGCCTCCACCCGGATTCGAGGCGGTAGCATCACGCGAGGATCAACGAGGCGGCGAAGGAATCTCGACACGCGCGATAACACTCGCATGCTGCGCGTTCCAAGATGCCGCGGTCGAGGATCGTCACCACGCTCCGATCGTACGAAATGGCGCCCATCTTCTCGAGCGCCTCCGCCGCGTCGGAAACGCCGGCCGGCTTCAGGCCGAGCATGATGGCCAAGAATTCGTGACTCAGGGCGAACTGTGGTCTGCCCACGCGATCGGCCGTCATCGCCAAGAACCGAGCGCAGCGCTGGAGAGGGGGGTGCTTGAGGTTGCAGACCGTAAACTGCTGCGCGCTGAACAACGTGGCGCGCAGATTCTGACGCATGAAGCGCGCGAACGCGACGCTGGTGTCCATGCGCTCCTCAAAGCGCGCGATGCTCATCCGTCCCACGCGTCCGTCCACCTGGCAGAACGCCGTGCGGGACGACAACGCGGAATTGAGCGCGGCATCGGATTCGACGAAACTCTCGCTACCCACGGTCCCGACCTCGATCGTGTCGCCGCTCTTGAGCGTGGCGACGACGGAAAGCACCGCGTCGATGGGAAAATCGACGTGCTTTATCGCCCCGCCGACCGAATGCGTCGACTGGTGCGCCTTCAGGTCGACGATCGTGAGGTCGGCTTCGAGGTTGCTCAGGTCACGGACCGGCAGGGCATCGAGCAGCCGATTCCCGCAGGAATAGGGGACCGCGCTCATGCGGTTCCGCCGGAGAGGGACCGGTGGAGTCCGACCACGAGCCAGGGGCCTGCCCTCATGGTGTCTCCTCAGAAGCACGGAGCACCCGGCCGAACGAGCGGCAGGGTGCGGGTTGTGAACAGTATACCACCAAATCGGCCTTCTGTTCGCTTGCGTACGAATGATGCGACTTTGGTATGGACAGGCCGGGGGGCGCCTATCGGTTCGGCCGTGCCCTGACGCGTTAGAACCGGCGCGATTCGCCTCTCGCGATCAGGAAACCGTGGCCGTCGGCGTTCGTGCAGCGGATACCGTCGGTCGAGGAGGCGCAGGCGATCCCGTTGCGCCGCCAGGTCGTACCGTACCGGACGACCGGGGCGGTCCGGTTCAGCGCCGTATCGCCGGCGCACACGATCGACGCCTGACCCTTGGGTTCGAGCCAGAAGCCCTGTCCCCAGTCGAGCTGGCAGCTCTTCGGCGCCGGCGGCAACGGTTTCACGCCGCCGTCGACGTCGCAGCGCAGCGTTTTCTCGTAGAAGACGCAACCGATCGCGCCGGACGGGCTGCGGAACGTTGCGATATCCGACGCAGCGGTGAGGCCGGCGCTCGCGAGGATCGCGACCATCGTGCCGGCGGCGCATGCGATCGCCGGGCCGAGCTTCATGACCGAACGCCTCCCATCAGCCTGGAACGTGCTCGGCTCCACAAGCGCGCACCTCCGCGACCGCGGGCGCGGGAGGACAATCCGGCCGAGCCGCTGAGCCGTTTCATCCGGTACGGAGGGTAACCATATGTCGCGACGGACACTTCAGTCTTCCCTGGTCGTGGCCGCGCTCGTTGCGCTGGCCGGCGCGGGTTCACTCTACAGCCTGCGGGGCGCGATCGGTTCGGATCATGCCGATTCGCCGGCCGTGCTCGCGCGACCGGGCGCCGACCTCACCGACGTCTACGTCTTTCCCGCACCGCGCAACGACGCGAACGTCGTCGTCGCGGTCGACGTCCACCCGTTGATCGCGCCCGGCATGGGCGCTTCGACGTATTTCGATCCCGGTGTCATGTACCAGTTCAAGATCGACAACACCGGCGATCACGTCGAGGATCTGGTGATCCAGTTCTCGGCGAGCGCGCCGAAGAACGGCTCGCAGACGATCACGCTGTACGGTCCCGCCAAGCCGAACCAGACCGGCACCTCGTCAACCTGGATCGCCCAGACCGGGACCTTCGCGTACAACGACAAGAACGCAACGGTCAAAGGCATGAAGGTCTTTGCGGGGCCGCGCGAAGACCCGTTCTTCTTCGAGACCGGCGGCGCGACCGGCAGGTCGCGTTTTACGAAGATGCCGTGCGGCGCCGCCCCGATCAGATCGTCGCGCGGCTCCTCGCATCGCAGTACCTGCAGCGGTTTCGCGAGACCGGCGACGCCGGCGACGTGCTCCGCGGCGAGCACCTGGCGCGGCGCTCGCTGGCGATGCAGGCGCGGTTCAACGCCGGGGCAGAGCTGACGCTGGCGTCTTCGCTGGCGTCGCTGCACCGCTTCCGCGAGGCGCTGGCGCACGCCGAGAACGCGCGGCTGATCGAACCGGACAGCATCGCGGCCGCGGCGCAGGTCGCGAGCGCGCAGGTCGAGCTTGGGCGATACGATGACGCGTCGCGCGTCCTGCGCTCGGCGGGGAGCGCGAACGCGAACGACGTCGCCTTGGCGACCGCCTCCGCGCGCTACGACGAAGTGACCGGCCGGCTCGCGCGCGCGCGGCGCGCGATCGAGGGTGCGATGATCCAGACCGACAGCATCATCGACAGCCCCGCCGAATCGCGCGCCTGGTTCCATTTCCGCGCGGGCGAGCTCGCCTGGAGCACCGGCGACGGCGACGCCGCCGAACGAGGGTTCCGCGAAGCGCTCGCGATCTTTCCCCGCTCTGCGCGCGCGTACAATGGTCTCGCGCGGCTCTACTGGAGCGAGCGCCGGTGGCGCGCGACGCCGCGACACGCGGCGCCCAGCTCGTGCCGCTGCCGGAAACGCTCGGGTAC
>CALEOJ010000363.1 GCA_937910425.1 uncultured candidate division WPS-2 bacterium | reverse complement strand
GGTCGACGGCGTCCTGTTCTTCGCGGGCGAGGCGACCGCGCCGGCGAGCGAAGCCGGCACCGTCGCCGGCGCGTTGCAGTCCGGCGAACGCGCCGCAGCCGAAGTGCTAGCCGCGCTCGCTTGCAGCTGAATCAGTTCACCCGTTTTTCGCGGCCTTTCCACTCGCGCTCGCGCAGCACGTACTTCTGGATCTTTCCGGTCGACGTCTTCGGGAGCTCGCTGAACTCGACGGTCTTCGGTACCTTGAACGCGGCGATGCGCTCGCGCGCGAACGCGCGCAGCTCGTCGGCGGCGAGTGTGCGGCCGGGCTTCAGCGTCACGAACGCCTTCGCGACCTCGCCCCACTTCTCGTCGGGGACGGCGACGACGGCGCATTCCAGCACGGCGTCGTGCTCGAGCAGCACTTTCTCGACCTGTTGCGTCGAGATGTTCTCGCCGCCGCTGATGATCACGTCCTTGGCGCGGTCGACGATCTCGATGTACCCGTCCTGATGCCGCACCGCGATGTCGCCCGAGTGGAACCAGCCGCCCTCGAACGCCTTTTCGGTCGCGGCCGGATCGCCGTAATAGCCTTTCATCACGTTGTTGCCGCGCATGACGATCTCGCCTTGCGTCGCGCCGTCCCACGGCACGTCTTCGAGCTCGGCGTTCACGATGTGCACGTCGCGCGGGCCGAGCGTCACCATCGGAACGCCTTGGCGGCTGCGCAGCCGCGCGCGCTCGGCGGCCGGGAAGCCGTCCCATTGCGGGCTGTGCCACGATGACTCGGTGATCGGCCCGTACACTTCGGTCAATCCGTACACGTGGTGCAGCTCAGCGCCGAGTGCCTCCATCTGCGCGATCGTCGCCGGAGCCGGCGGCGCGCCGGCGGTCGTCACGACGACGCGATGCGGGAACGGCACGGTGTCCGGATGGTTCACCAGACCGATCAGCACCGTCGGCGCCGCGCAGAAATGCGTCACGCCTTCGACCCCGACGCCGTGGTTGATCCCGACCGCGTCGACCTTGCGCAGGCAAACGTGTGTCGCGCCGGCGGCGGTGACGGCCCACGGGAAGCACCAGCCGTTGCAATGGAACATCGGCAACGTCCACAGATAGATGCTCTCGGGCCGCAGGTTCGCGTGGAAGATCTCCGCCAGCGCGTTGAGATACGCACCGCGGAACGTGTACATCACGCCCTTCGGTTTGCCGGTCGTGCCGCTGGTATAGTTGATCGAGATCGTGTCGTCTTCGGCGACGGCGCGCGGGACGAGGGCGGCGGGATCCGCGGCGGCGAGCACGCGTTCGTAGTCGAACGCGCCGTCCTGCGGCGGCTCGCGGGCCGGCGCGACGCGGATGCGCGGGATCGCACCGGTGAGCCGCGCGACCAGACCGTCCATTTCGTAGTCGTACAGCAGCAGCGAGGCGCCGCAATGCCCGAGGATGTAGTCGATCTCATCCGGTGCGAGCCGCGTGTTGAGCGCGACGAGAATGCCGTTCGCGCGCGGCGCCGCGTACGTCGCTTCGAGCACCATCGAGGTGTTCGGGGCGATCACCGCGACGCGCTCGCCGTCGCGAATCCCCATCGCCTGGAGGGCGGCGGCCAGCCGGTTGACCCGTTCGAGAAACTGCGGGTACGTGCGGCGTGCGTCGCCGTCGATCACGGCGACCTTTTCCGGATAGACGAACGCGGCGCGCTCGAGAAAGTCGAACGGGTCGAGCGCGCGCAGATGGACGGCCGCAGCGGTCGATTCGGCGATCATGGCTACTTCTTCGCCGAAGGACCCCCATCCACTCGCGAGCGGTTCGGGAGCTCGCGGAGGTGGCAGCCGAGGGCGACGGCGATGGCGAGGATTTCGATCGCCATGAGCGCGGCGATGCCCGCGGCCGAGTGCGACCCGGTCAGCCGCAACACGGCGCCGAACGCGAGGGCGAGCGCGGCGATCACGATTGCGAAAACCTTGCTCATGGAAGCTCCATAGCACCATCGCTCCGGAGCGTCAAGCCGCGCGCCACCAGGCGGCGGCGCAGCGGAAGGCCAACCCCCGCGCATGGCAATCGAAAAAGGCCGCACGTCCAGGGCCTCCGCGACGCCGACGCTCAAGGTCGGCGATCCCGCTCCTGATTTCACCCTCGGCTCGCACACGGGCGAAGAGTTCACCCTCTCCGAGAAGCGCGGCACGAACGTCGTGATCGCGTTCTATCCGTTCGCCTTCACCGGCGTTTGAAGCAGCCAGATGCCGTCGTACGAACGCGAGCTCGATCGCTTTCGTGCGAATGACGCCCAGGTCGTGGGCGTATCGGTCGATTCCCGCTTCTCGAACGCCGCCTGGGCCCAGCAGATCGGCGGCATCACCTATCCGCTTCTGAGCGACTTCTATCCCCACGGGGCGGTCGCCGAGCGCTACGGCGTCCTCCGTCCGATCGGTTGCGCCGAACGCGCGATCTTCATCATCGACAAGGACGGGATCGTGCGCTACATCGACGTCCATGAGGGCAAGGAGCAGCCCGACGAGGCCGTCATCTTCGAGGAGCTCGCGAAGCTCCAGGGCTAGCCCGGACGCTCCGCGACTCCGGGATCTGACCCGCGGGCGCAGAAAATGAAAAAGGCCGCCTCGGCATGAGGCGGCCTTTGCTTGCGGCGTGCGGGCCGAGGTTACTTGGCGGCTGCGGTCGCGGTCGCGCTGGTGGCGGCCGTCTGGACGACGCGCTCGGCGGCCTCGACGACGTTCTTCTGGGTCGCGGTGAAGACGCCGGCGAGCTGCGAGGCGTAGGCATTCTGCTGCTCGAGCAGGCTGCGCACGAACGCGGCGTTGAGCTCGGCCAGTTCGGCGAACGTCGGCAGGCTGGCGACGGTCGACGCCGAGCGGAAGGGCGGCACGGTCGAGACGAGCTCGCCGATCGTGGTGAGGGCGGCGAGCTGCGTCGCCGCAAGCTGCTTGAGGGCCTCGAGGCTCTGCTCCTGGAGCTTGCCGAGGGTTTCGAGATACGTCATGTGCTAAGTATATCAAGCACGTGCTAGATATGTCAAGAGAGCAGCGCCCGGCGGCTACGGGCGCTCGACGAACCCCCGGTAGATGCGCACGAGGGTCTCCTTTTGGTCCGGCGAGAGCCGGGCGTCGAGCCGGATCGCCTCCTCGACCTCCGGGCCGCTGCGGCCCGCGTTCGCCGAGCGCTCGTCGAGCAGCCCCGCGTGTGCGTACATCGTTTCGGCCGAGATCTTGAGCGCGGAGGCGAGGTTCTTGAGGACGTCGGCGGACGGCTTGTGCAGCCCGCGCTCGACCTGGCTCAAGTAGGGATTGGAGATGTTCGCGATCTCCGCGAGCTGTCGCAGCGAGAGGCGCGCCATCTCGCGCTGCGCGCGAATGAACTCGCCGACGCCGTTCCAAACCGCGTCGCCGCGATCGTTGCTTTTCGACACCTTACATGTCCAAGCCGCCGTTGATCGTGTAGACGGCTCCCGTGATGTAGCTGGACTCGTCCTCGAGCAGGAACGCAACGACGCGCGCGACCTCCTCCGGCCGTCCGAGCCGGCGCAGCGGGATCTTCTCGACGACCGCGTCGAGAGCAGCCTTTGGCATCTGCTCCACCATCTCGGTTCCGATGAATCCCGGCGCGACGACGTTCACGGTGATGCCGCGGCGCGACATCTCGAGCGCGAGGCTCTTGCTGAACCCGACCAGACCGGCCTTTGACGCCGCGTAGTTCGCCTGCCCGACGTTCCCCGTCTCGCCGATCACCGAGCTGATGTTGATGATCCGTCCCGAGCCGCGTTCGATCATGTGCTCGAGCAGGGCCTTCGTCATGGCGAAGGCGCCGAACAGGTTCACGCTGAGGACGTTTTGCCAGTCATCGACGGTCATCTTGCGCACCGTCTTGTCGACCGTGATCCCGGCATTGTTGACCAGGAAGTCGATCCGCCCGAAACGGTCGAGCACTTCGGCGACGACGCGCGCGCAATCATCGGGCTTGTCGACGCGGCCTTGGTGTATCGAGACCTGCGTGCCGCCGGCGGTCAACTGCTTCTGCAGCGCCTCGGCGGCGTCTTGGCCCTTGCTGTAGCCGGCAGCCACCCGCGCGCCGTTCTTGGCGAGCATAGTCGTGATCGCCGCGCCGATCCCGCGCGTGCCGCCCGTAACGAGGGCGACGTGGCCGTCAAACATGCGAGTTCCTCCGCAAGACGCCGATATCGCTGGAAGGGCCCGCCTTCCTCCGACCCCGGGGGCGGGCCGAGGTCTTTTCCTCGACCCGGCGGAAGACGCGTGTCAATAGCCGGGTGGCGAACGGTTGGATACGCTTCCTCCACATTTGGGAAGGAGCGGCGCTGGAGGCAATTTCATCTACTACGAACAGTACGACGCGGCGTATCTCGCGATGACCCCTGCGCGCTGGTCTGCAGCCGCGACGAAAGCCCTGTTCGGCAACCCGTTCAACCCCTTCTCCTACACGCTCCCCGGCCGGATGTTGAACGCCGGGGCGAACGTCTTTTCGGGGATCACGGAACGCCGCGGGAAACCGGCCTGGAATGTGCCCGCCAAGGTCGACGTCGTCGACGAGCGCCCATTCGGACGTCTGATCCGCTTCGTCCCCCACGCCGCGATCGGACGCCCCCGCGTCCTGCTGGTCGCACCGATGTCCGGACACTACGCGACGCTGCTGCGCAACACGGTCGAAGTGCTCATGGACGACCACGACGTGTACATCACCGACTGGGCCGACGCGCGCGACGTTCCGCTGAGTGCGGGGCGCTTCGATCTCGATGATTACGTCGCGTACGTGATGGCGTACCTGCGTATGCTGGGTCCCGACGTCCACGTTGTCGCCGTTTGTCAGCCGGCGCCGGCGGTGCTCGCCGCCGTCGCGCTGCTCGCCGCCGAAGACGATCCGGCGCAACCGCGCTCGATGATACTGATGGGCGGGCCCGTCGACGTCCGCGTCGCCCCGACCGCGCCGACCGAGTTCGCCACGTCGCGCTCGCTGAAATGGTTCAAGAGCGAACTGACGATGAGCGTGCCGTCCTGGTATCGCGGGGCCGGACGCGAGGTTTATCCGGGCTTCCTGCAGATCGGCGCGTTCATGTCGATGCATGCGGACCGCCACGTCGACGCGCACTGGAAGATCTTCGAGGACCTCGTCCGCGGCGACGGCGAGTCGGCGCAGAAACGGCGCGACTTCTACGACGAGTACCTCAGCGTGATGGACATCCCGGCGGAGTTCTACTTGCAGACCGTCGCCGAGGTGTTCCAGCATGCCACCCTCGCGAGCGGAACGATGACGTGGCGTGGCCGTCCCGTCGATCCCGGCGCGATCGCGAAAACCGCGCTGCTCACGGTCGAGGGCGAGCTCGACGACATCTCGGCGCCCGGACAGACGTACGCAGCGCACGCGCTGTGTACGTGCATTCCGGCGCGGCGGCGGCGCAATGTGCTGCAGGCAGGCGTCGGCCACTACGGTATTTTCAGCGGGCAGAAGTGGCGCACGGAGATCGCGCCGGAGATCGGCGCGTTCATCAGAGAGTTCGCGACCTAACCGAGCGGTCACCGCCCGCGCACGATGCCAACCATATGGCACGGCGCAGGGCTACGCTGAGGTCGTGCTCGCGTTCCACACATTCACCGACGCCGATTTTCTCCACAAAGTGCCCTACTCACAGCGTTGCCACATGCTCTGCCCAAGGCGCTTCGCATGATGCACGCCGTAGGGTTCCGTCGATGGCCGCCCGGTACAGCCTGATCCTCAGCAAAGGGACGCATCTCGTCGACGAGAGCACGCGGCGGCACGTCCTCACGGCGATCGAGAACGGCGAACGCATCGTCGAGATCCCGGTCGACCGGTATCAGGACGGGATGACGACGACGGCAACGGTCGTGACGTCGCACGTCGTCGCGTTCTTCCCGCTCGACGCTCAGGAGGATGTCGAGCTGCCGAGCAACGTCACGCCGCTCGTCCGGCGCGGCTGAACGCGGTCAGGCCGAGCGTTCGTCGGTGACGAGGCGGGCGCGCGCGGCCGCAAGCGCGACGCTCTCCATCAGCTGCCACCGCTCGGTGTCGGCGCGCGCCATGCGCTCGTCGCCGCCGTGGACGGCGCGCACGTACTCGCGCAGGTAGTCCTCGCGGACGAGCGCCGTCCGCCAGCGGCCGTCGTTGCAACGGCGGCAGATCGCGACGAGCAGCTGGTGGACGGCGAAGTCGAGCTCGCGCATCGTCAGCGCGTCCAGTACCGGCGCGAGCCGCGCAAACGGAACGACGTGGTCCGCCTGCAACGCCGATTCCTCGAGCGCCTCGACGACGCGCTCGCGAAGCGCGGCGGGTATCTTCAAGCGCCAGCCGGCGAACGTCACCTGTTCGCGCTGCTGGACGATCGTCACCGCCTCGCGGAGCTCGGCGTACACTTGCGGCCGCCAGCGCTGGAACCACGCCCACACGTCACGGTCGCTGCGGAGGTCGAGGTCGGGCCGGAACGGATGCTCGGCCGGCGGCGTACCGCACAGCGCGCAGCGCTCGGCATCTTCGACAATCTCGGCACAGCGGCGTTCGTTCGGCTCGAGTCGTCGCTCGCGAGCGGTTCGCGGTGGGAGCGCGCCGACCGCCGCCTCGCTGAACAGTCGCGCGTAGCGGCCGCGACCGCGGAAATCTCCCTTCTTCTGGTACGTGCGATAGTGTCCGTTCTCGCACGTCACGACGACCGGCCCGTACGGGGCGTCGATCCGCGCGACCGCAACGGACGAGCCGCAGCGCGCGGTGCGGCATGCGGGCCAGGGGTCGGGCAGGTCGATCAGCTCGGGCGCGAACACGGGATAAGGGCCGTACGCACCACAGGACCGCGCTTCCTACCGCGTGAAGGCACGGCACCCGCAGAAGGGACCCGCACGCTGGACTGGCATTTCGCGGCGACCGCGTTCGCCACCGCAATCACGATCATCGACCCCATCGGGATGATTCCGCTGACCATCGTTGCGACGAGCGGCGTGCGGCGCAGCCGCCAGCGTATCGTGAACGAGGCCGTGCTCGTCGCCGCCGCCGTGATCCTCGTGATGGGGTTGGTCGGCCGCGCGCTGCTCGCCTATCTCGGGATCACGCTGCCCGCGTTCACGATCGCCGGGGGACTGCTGCTGTTCCTGATCGCGATCGACATGCTGTTCGCGCGCCCGACCGGCGCGAAGCAGACTGCCGAAGAGACGCGTGACGCGAGCGAGGCGAACAATCCCGCCGTCTTTCCTTTGGCGATCCCGATGATCGCGGGCCCGGGTACGATCGCGACGGTGCTGCTGCTCAGCGGCGAGACCCACGGCGACGAGGCGCGCGTCGCGACGGTCTTCCTCGCGTACGGATGCGCACTCGCCGTGACCTGGCTCTGTATGAGCGGTGCGACCTACCTGCAGCGCATCATCGGCAAGACCGGGATCCACGTCGTCACGCGCCTGCTCGGCATCATCCTCGCCGCGCTCGCCGTGCAGTTCGCGATCAACGGTCTCTTAGGAACGCCCTTCTTCACCCGGACGTGAAAAAACCGCGCCGGCGAGCGCGGTTTTTCCGTTTGGATCGGTTTCGTCCGTTACGCGAGGTTCGCGGGGCTCAGCCGCACTGCAAGCGGCCGTTCCTGTTTGCGATGTCCGCACCACGGCACGCCGAGGCGTTGATCGACGACGTCGTCCGCGCACCGTTTCCGGCCGGGCAGTTCGCAGTGAGGACCCCGCCGTTCATCGTCGCGTTCGTGCAGCTCTGCTGGTACGAGCCGGCCGGGAGCCTGCCGTATCCGTTATTGCCGTTGTTGCCGTATCCGTTATTGCCGTTGTTGCCGTATCCGTTACCGTTCCCGCGGCCGCGGCCGTACCCGTTCGAGTTGCAGGTGAGCTGACCGTTGCTGTTCGCAATGTCGCCGCGGCGGCAACTGCTCAGATCGATGCTGCTGCGCACCCTACCGCCCTGAGGCGCAGTGCATGCGGCGGTCAACACGTTGCCGCGGACGCGAATGTTCGTACATGATTGCTGGTAGGAGCCGGACGGTATATTCTGTGCCGATGCGGTTCCAACGGCCATTGCGGCGAGCGCGAGGGCGGCTGTGAGACTCAGAGCGGTTCGTTTCATGGTCGGACCTTTCAACGATGCGGCGATGTGCCGAATGGAGGACCTGCACCACGTTCCCACTGGGGGCAGTCCGATCACAACGACGTGGCTCGAAAGGGATACTTCTGCCAGGAGTTTCCGAGAATTCACTGGCGAGCGGTTGCCCGTCGCATCGGTACGTTAGCCGCCGGCCATCGCCCCGACGATCAAGAACGGCGCCGTCCCCGTTGCGACGGCATCGGGGAGCGGAGCGTCCGGGAGTTCGTGTGACAGATCCAGCCCACAGGCGAAGAACCGCACGAACGGTCGGCGCTTTTGCGTGACGTGGTCGCGGATCGTTCCCTGCAGCATCGGATAGCCGGCCTCGAGCGCGTCAAGGATCGAGCGCTGCGTCGCCGGACCGTCGACGTCGAGTTCAACCTCGCTCCCGATGCGAGCCAGCGTCCGCAGATGCCACGGAACCACGACGCGGATCACGGCAGCGTCTGCACCTCGACGGAGAGCACGGCCGGCAGATCGCGGACGATGGGAGCCCAGTGCTCGCCGGCATCGGCCGACGCGTACACCTGACCGCCGGTCGTTCCGAAGTACACGCCGCAGGAGTCGAGGGCGTCGACGGCCATCGCGTCGCGCAGCACGTTCACGTAGCAGTCGTTCTGCGGCAGGCCGTTCGTCAGCGCTTCCCACTCGTTGCCGCCGGTCCGGCTGCGATACACGCGCAGCTTCGCATCAGGCACGAAGTGCTCGGAGTCGCTCTTGATCGGGACGACGTAGACGGTGTCGGGCTCGTGCGCGTGCACGTCGATCGGGAAGCCGAAGTCGGTCGGCAGGTTCCCGCTGACCTCTCGCCACGACTCGCCGGCGTCGTCGCTGCGCATGACGTCCCAGTGTTTTTGCATGAACAGCACGCTCGGACGCGAGGGGTGCATCGCGATGCGGTGCACGCAGTGCCCGACCTCGGCCGCCGGGTCCGGGATCTGCTCGGACCGCAGGCCGTTGTTGATCGGTCGCCACGTCTTGCCGCCGTCGTCGGTCCGGAACGCGCCCGCCGCCGAGATCGCGATGAAGATGCGATCCGGATTGCTCGGGTCGATGAGGATCGTGTGCAAGCACATCCCGCCGGCGCCCGGCTGCCACAACGGCCCCGACCCGTGCTCGCGCAAGCCCGGGAGTTCGGCCCAGATCATCCCGCCGTCGACCGAGCGAAACAGCGCCGCGTCTTCTACGCCGGCATAGACGCTATCCGGATCGGTCAGCGACGGTTCGAGATGCCAGACGCGCGCGAACTCCCAGGGGTGCGGCGTGCCGTCGTACCACTGGTGCGTCCCGGGAACGCCGTCGTACGCAAACTTGTTGCCAACCTGCTCCCACGTTGTACCGCCGTCGTCGGAGCGCTGGATGATCTGTCCGAACCAGCCGCTGGATTGGGAAGCGTACAGCCGGTTCGGGTCGGCCGGTGAACCCTTCACGTGGTAGATCTCCCAGCCCGCGAAGTGCGGCCCGCTGACCTCCCACCGATCGCGCTTTCCATCCGCCGTCAACACGAACGCGCCCTTGCGCGTCCCGACCAGGACTCGAACTCCGCTCATCCCTGCCCCTTCTTCGGTGACCCGTCTGGAGCAACCATCCGGCTCTCGGGATGACGCTCCCTGCAGGGCGTCCATTTTGCGAGGGGCGACGTGCGAGCGAGGGGAGCGTCGCGGCGTGTCGCTCGCCATTCGCGTCGCACGTTTCGACTCGATCATCATCGGCGTGCTCGCGTTCCTCGCGCTACGCCGCGATCTCGCAGCTCACTCCGACCTTCGAGTTCCACTACGTGCTGCAGGCGGAGGCGTGGCTACGCGGGCGAATCGACGTCGTCCACGTCGGCCCGTGGCTCGACACACTGCCATG
The DNA here is from genome assembly GCA_937910425.1 of uncultured candidate division WPS-2 bacterium. GTDB lineage: Bacteria > Vulcanimicrobiota > Vulcanimicrobiia > Vulcanimicrobiales > Vulcanimicrobiaceae > Vulcanimicrobium. The sequence goes on along the minus strand of CALEOJ010000363.1, from coordinate 2,470 downwards.
GCGCGGCGGCTGGTATGTGATCGAACCTCCGTTTCCCGCGGTGCTGATGGTGCCGCTGGTGCTGATCTTCGGTCCGAACGCGAATCAGACGCTGCTCGCCGTCTCCATCCCGCCGACGAGGTAGGTGGGAAACAGGTGGCTCAGCCACACGCCGTACTGTCCGAGCGCGAGCGGATGACCGTCCATCAAGACTTGCGTCTCGTACGGCTGCAAGCCGCCGACGACGATCGAGGTGTCCTGCTGGCTTCCCATGTGCTGCACGGTAACGTCGGGGACGCGCTGCAGCACGTCGTTCAGCTGCGGGTTGCCGAGGTTCGCGAACGCCTGCGCGGTGACGTACGTCGACGACGCTGCACCGGTATTGATCGCGCTCGCGCTGCCGCGCGCGGCGGTGGTGACGCGGCCGATCGTGCGCAACGACGACAAGTCGGCGGCGCCCAGGACGATCGCCAGCGGTTGCGACGTCCCCGCGACGACCGCGACGTCGCTCAGCGAAGCGGGCTGAAAACCGCCGCTCTCCACGGAGCCGCGATAGACCCGGGCACGACCGTCAGCGTGAAGGCACCGGCTCCGTCGGTCGTCGTCGAGGCGACGGCCGGGCCGCTCGCGGTCACGCGGGCGCCGCCGATCGGCGAACCCCCGCCGGTCTTGACGGTGCCGGTCAGTTGGGCCGAGGACGGCCCGTCGGCTGCCGGAGCGCCGACGGCGAACGAAAGAAAGGCGGCGGCAGAAGCGCCGCGCCACGCTGTTGAAGTGTTCACGACCCCAGCGAGAATAGCGCCCCGTTTCGTCGCTGTCATTCGACAGTGGGCTAACGAACGGCGCCCGGAGGGTTCCGTCGCGAGACGAACGAAGCGCTCGCCTCCCCGGACATTGGAGCTAAAGCGATGTTGTTGTATGTGCCGATACGGACCGGTGCGGTGCTCGTCGGTCTGCTCGCGCTCTTTACCGGCTTCGCTGGAACACGGTCCTTGGATGCGGCGGCGCAAGGCGCGAAATCCACCGACCCATCGAAGCCGCTCATCAAGTTTGCGCGTCCGGTCGTCTTCACGATGGCGCTCGGAGACCCGGCGACGAACGGGAAGATCGCCGTCATCATGGCCAACCGGCTCCGTGACAACGGAAAGCGCAACTTGGGCCCAGTACGCAGTGATGCGTGGATCGTCCCCGAGGGTTCGTGGACGCTCGCGGATTATCTCGATCAATGCAAGCAGGACTCCGAGCATACGCGCGGGGCGTTCATCGTCTTGCCGCCGTCGAGTTCCAACTCGACGGAAAACTACATCGCGCTCCTCCGCTCCTCTACGGATGTGACACTCAGCATCATGGTGGCGGAATGCCACCCGACAGCAGCGGCGCCCGCACCGAGCGCTTCGGCGCCGGCACCGGTCGCAACGTCAGCGCGCGACGGCGAAACGTCGGTCGTTTGGGCGTCCTATGCGCAGTCCGGAAAGTACGGGCGCACGCAGATCGAGTTCTTTCCGCTCGCGGTGCTGACGTCGGTCTACCTCGCGTTTTCGCCGCAGCGCACCTACCAGACGACGACGACGACCGTCTATCCAACGTTCGCGCCGATCCCGCCGAACGGTGAGCGCTCGTCGGTGCAGACGCAGCAATCGAGCGTCCTGAACCCGTCGGGGACGTCGGGTCTCCAAGGCAATGTACTCACTGCCTTTGCCGGGAACGGACTTGGCTCGACCATCGGCGGCCAAACCGCTCCCGAGACGCAAGCGATACGCGCTGTCGACGATTCGATCGGGCATTTGCTCAACGAGCAGCTCAACCGCGTCTGCACCGCACCGCCGGCGCAGCCGCAACCGAATTCACCCCCGTCGATCTCGCCGATGGCGATGCCGGCACCAAACGACGAGCATCCCTTCTGCTCGTGGTAGTGAAAGCACGCGCCGCCGACAGGGTTGCCGGATCGCCACCGGCAACGATCTCGTGAACGGAGATCCGGGCTAAGGCGGCGTGCCGTAGGCGGGCGCGCCGGCCGCGCGTTCCCGCGCGAGGACCGCGTCGCAGCGATCCCGGAAGTAGTAGCACACTTGGCGGGAAAGGGCGAACACCTCGGGGAGGTGGAAGGCGGCGGGCGGCGGTTGCGCGGGGAAGTTCTCGCGTGGCCGCGGCGTATGGCCGCGCGGATAGGCGAACGGCCACGGAAATGCGACGACCTCCGCGTATCCGTCGCTGTAGCGCACGCGGCATCGCCAGTAGATGTAGGTAAGGTCGCCGCGCGTTTCCTCGGAGAGATTGTCGCAGAGTCCGCCGCCGCCGAGGATATCCGCGGGAAAACCGTTCGCGGTCTGGTCGTAGCGTTTCATCGTCGAGGCGTTCCCGCCGCCCGCACCGCCCGTTTGCGCAGGCCCTTCGGCGAGCGCACGCTGTGCTGACGCGATCGTGCTGCGGAACTGGTCGTCGAGCGACGCGATCTGGCTCGAGGTGTACGTCCCTCGCGCCGCGGCGACGG
>CALEOJ010000362.1 GCA_937910425.1 uncultured candidate division WPS-2 bacterium | reverse complement strand
AGCCGCCCGCGCGCGCGGCGGCGACCAGCGCGTTCTCGCGCTGCGGCCGGTCGACCGCGAACGGTTCGCTGACGGCGAGCGCTTCGACGCCGGCGGCGCGTGCCGTCTCGAGGATATGCGGATCGCGGCCGTCGAGCCACGCCGGGGCGAAGCGGATCCCCTCGGCGAGCGCGAACGGCGCGAAGCGCGCGAACGCGCGCGCAAACGGTCCGCCGAGCGCCACGATCCCGACCTTCGCGACGTCGCCCTCGAGCAGCGCGTTCGTCGCCTGCGTCGTCGAGTGCGCGATGAACGCGATCGACGCCGGATCGACGTTGTGCTCGCCGAGCAGCCGCTCGAGCCCGGCGACGATCCCGGCGGCGACCCCGTCCGGATGGTCGTGCGTCGTCGGCACCTTGATTGAGGCGATCATCTCGCGCGTCGTCGCGTCGACCGCGACGACGTCGGTGAACGTCCCGCCGACATCGATCCCGATCCTGAGCCGTACCGCGGAGCTCAGCCGAGCAACTCGTCGACGGTGAAGACGACGTCCGGAAACGCTTCGAAGGATACGTTGTCGCTGCCCGATACCACTTGCTTGACAACGTATGCATCACCGGACGGCTGACGATACATCTCGAGCTGGGAACCAGAGACTTCGACGACCCAATATTCCGGGATTCCTGCGGACGCGTACAGACGGAGCTTCTGCGTTCGGTCTCGAGCCAACGACGACTTCGCGATTTCGACGACGGCGTACGTATCGGCAACGACTGGACGGTGGTGCCGATATCCACCCTCGCGCAGGCGCAAAATCGCGACGTCTGGTTCGAGGACGGTCGTTTTCGAGATGATGAGCGGGAGTTGGGTCCAAAGAGCGACTCGGGTCCCGAGGCGACCTCTCATGACCTCAGGGAATTGCCAGACGACTCCGGCGTGGTTCTCTTCTTGCGGCGGCGCGTAGCTGACGAGACTACCTTCGACGAGCTCGACCCGCTCGTCGGGACCGAAGATACCCGCCTCGCCCATCTTGTCGTATTCCTCGACCGTGAGCCGACGGGGCGTGGAATCGGCGGTCGTCATACTCTTGTAATCTACCATATCATCATGATTGCGGTGTTGCCCAGTCGTGTCCATACCTCAATCGTGTCGAGGCTTCCCTCAACCGGCGCCGACGTCGGCGTATGCGACGATCGTGCGCATCGCCATCACGACGCGGCCGTCGCGCGCGAACCGCCCGACGAGCGCGCGAATCTCGCGGTGCAGGTCTTCGGCTACCGGTCCGGCCTTGGGGAGATAGGAAGTGCTGCGTGCGCGCGCGAGGACGCCGTCCACGTCGAGCGCATACTGGTTGCGCACCTCGATACGGTGTTTCGCGACCCATGCATCGAAGGCGAGAAACACCTCGATCCCGTCGGCGCGGCGCCGTTCCGTATCGTCGGTCGCATATTTCCGCACCACGTCGCCGTAGGCGGCCGTGAACAGATCGCTCTCGTCGCGCTCGTTGTAGACGAGGGCGGCGCGCCCGCCCGGCCGCAGGATCCGTACCATCTCGCTGAGTGCCTTCGGCTGATCGAACCAATGAAACGCCTGGAATGCGGCCGCGAGATCGACGCTCGCCTCGCCGAGTCCGGTGTGTTCCGCGCTCGCCGTGATCCACTCGACGCGAGGGTGCGGCTCGGCCGCATCCCGCATCGCTTGATTCGGTTCGATCGCAAGAACGAGCGCGCCGCGCGCGGCGAGCTGTCGCGACGAGATCCCGGTCCCCGCGCCGAGATCGGCGACCGTGATCTCCGCGGGTTCGCCGAGACCGTCGAAGAGCACGTCGAGCGCCGCGTCCGGATACGAGGGCCGGGCGGCCGCGTAATCGCCCGCGCGACCGGAGAAGCGCTCGGTGAAGCTCACTTCAGTGCGCGAGCCAGCTCGTCGTACAGATACGTCATCGTCTCGATCCCGCCGAAGAACTGGCCGAGGTCGAACTTCTCGTTCGGCGCGTGGATCGCGTCGTCGGGGAGGCCGACGCCGATCAGCACCTGCGGCAGGTGCAGGATGCGATCGAACGACGACACCGGCCCGATCGTTCCGCCCGTACCGATGAACACCGGCGGTTTGCCGAAACCGAGCTCCATCGCGCGCGCGGCCGCGGCGACCGCCGGATGATCGCGCGAGGTCTCGACCGCGCGCACGTCGCCGTGCGCCTCGATCTCGACGCGCACGCCTTTCGGCGCAACGCGCTGCACGAACGTCGTCACCGCGTGCTTCACCCTCGCCGGATCCTGATGCGGCACCAGTCGCGCAGAGACTTTCGCTACCGCGAACGAGGGAACGATCGTCTTCTGACCCGCGCCCTGATACCCGCCGTACATCCCGTTGACCTCGAGCGTCGGCCGGAACCACATCCGCTCGAGCGGGAGCCGTGCGCTCTCGCCGGCGAGCTCGGGGACGCCGAGCTCGTTCGCGAGCTTCGCCGGATCGAGCGGGAGCGTGGCGATCTCGGCACGCTCCTGCGGTGAGAGCTCGCGCACGTCGTCGTAGAACCCGGGGACGACGATGCGCCCGTGCGCGTCCTTCAGCGCCGCGAGGATCTGCGCCAGCGCCTCGAGCGGATTCTTCACGATCCCACCGTAGTAGCCCGAGTGCAGGTCGCTCGCCGGCCCGCGCACGGTGATCTCCCAGTGCACGAGACCGCGCAGCGAGGTCGTCAGCGACGGGACGCCCTCGGCGAAGACCGCCGTGTCCGAGACGACGACCACATCGCACGCGAGCCGTTCCTTCTCACGCGCGAGGAACGCCTCGAAGTGCTCGGAGCCGATCTCTTCCTCGCCTTCGATCACGACCTTGACGTTGAGCGGCAGCGCACCGTTCACGCGCAGGTGCGCTTCGATCGCCGCGAGGTGCATCAGGCACTGGCCCTTGTCGTCGACCGAACCGCGCCCGTAGATCTTCCCGTTGCGCACCTCCGCCGCGAACGGCGGTGACGTCCAGAGGTCGAGCGGGTCGGCCGGCTGCACGTCGTGATGACCGTAGATCAGGATCGTCGGCTTGCCCGGCGCGCCGAGCCACGCGCCGTACGCGACCGGATGCCCGCCGTCACCGGTGTCGAGGACGACGGCTTCGGTGAGTCCGGCCAGCCGCATTCGCTCGACCGCGTATTCCGCCGAGCGGCGGACGTCGCCGGCGTGATCGGGTTGCGCCGAGATCGACGGTATGGCAACCCACGCCTTCAGCTCGTCGAGATACCGGTCATGATTGGCACGAACGTGGCCGATGAGGGCGTCGGCGTGAGGGGCGACCATGATCGCCCCTTCGCCGCGATCAGCCGCGGCCCCAGGTCGCGATCTGCGGAAAGACGGGGTGCGTCGCCAGGGCGGCGGCTTGCGCCTGCGGCGCGGGTTCGTCCTTTAGCTCCGATTCGCGCGGCTCGTCCAGATCGATGCGAACGCGCAGCCGCCAGGCGCCGAGCACGATCGCGAAATGGGTCGCCATGATCGTCATGCCGGAACCTCCCGCTTCGTCCAGACCTGGGTAGCGATCGCGACGGCCGCGAGGCCGATCAGCCAGGTCGCGATCGCATGCTGCGGGATGGTGCCGATAATGAGCGGGTGCGACCCGGAACCTTGGTTGCCGATGTACGCCATCGGGTTGAGATAATTGAGCGCCACCATCGCTTGGTGCAGCAGCGGCGGGAACGGGATCGACGCCAGTCCCGGTACGATCAGCGCGTAGCCCCAGCTGCCGCCGGCGATCGCGTTGCCGCGGCCGGGGAGCAGCGTCGTCACGAGCACGACCAAGCCGTACCACATCACAGCGGCGCCGAAGACGAGCAGCCCGAACGTGCCGACCTGGGGCCCGATGACCAAATACTTTCCGATGCCGATCGCGAAGACGACGGCGAAGACGGCGACCAGGGTCAGCACCCAGGCGGCGAGAAGCGCGCCGCCGTCGACGGCGACGTACCGTATCGCAATCGCGAGCCGCGAGATAGGCCGCGTCCAGGTGATGGCGACGGTCTTGTACTCGGCGTCGAGGCCGACTGCCAGGAACGCGGCCAGGATGAGCGGCCCGAAGGCGGCGCCGGCGAGGAGGTACTGGACGGGGATCATCGGGTTCGACGCGTGCGACATCTGGATCCGCGGCGGACCGTCTTTGAACGCGAGCGCCAAACCCAAGGCGACGCACGAGAACAGGATCGCTCCGTACCAGATCAGGGCGCGCCGCGCGCGCAACAGTTCGACGTATTCCATTAGGGCGTTCCCCCGTCCGAGACGGCGTCGAGAAACAAGTCTTCCAAGTTGCGGTCGAGCACGCGCACGCCGCGGCCACCGAGCTCACCCAAGTGGCGGGCAACCGCGTCGGTCTCACCGTTGGCGAACGCGCGCACCGTGAGGCCGGCGCGCTCGAAGCGTGAGACGCCGGCGAAGCCGTCGAGCGCGGGGATCGCGCCTTCGAACGTCGCTTCCACGATCTTCGCACCGGCGCGCAGGTCGTCGAGCTCGCCGGCGAGCACGATTCGGCCGTCGCGCATGATCGCGACGCGATCCGCCGCGCGTTCGATCTGACCGATCTGATGCGAGGAGATCAGGATCGTCGAACCGGCGGTCGCCGCGTCGATCAACAGGTCGAGGACCGCGCGCTGCATGACGGGATCGAGACCGCTCGCCGGTTCGTCCAAGATGAGCAGCGAGGGCTTGTGGGCGAGCGCGACGATCAGCGAGAGCGCCGTCTGCTGGCCTTTCGAGAGCCGCTTCGCCTTCTTGCGCGCATCGAGCCGGAAGGTCCCGATCAGCTCCTTCGCGCGGGCCGCATCGTAGCCGGGCTGCGTGCGGCGCACGATCTCGAGGTGCTGCGCCACGGTGAGCCAGCCGTACAGCTGCGGGCGTTCGGGACAGTAACCCAGCTTCAAGAACGTCGCCGGCGTTAGCGGCTCGCCGTCGAAGCGGATCTCGCCCGCATCCGGCCGCGTGAATCCGAGCAGGCACTTGAAGGCGGTCGTCTTGCCGGCGCCGTTGCGCCCGAGCAGCCCGCACACCGAGCCCGACGGAATCTCGAGCGACACGTCGTCGACCGCGAGCACGTCCTGGTAGCGTTTCGTCAAACCGCTGATCGCGATCACTTCTCTTCTCCTGAATACCAGCGGGCGATCGAAGCATTGACGATCGCTGAAATCTCATCGTGGGTGACATCGAGCGAGCGGGCTTCACGCACCGCGTCGTTGACCGCGCGCGTCGCCGTATCAGTCGCCGCGCGGCGCATTTCTCCGACGGCGCCGTTCTCGCGGACGAAAGATCCGCGACCGGGAGTGGAGGCAATGATGCCGTCTCGTTCGAGCTCTCGGTATACACGAGCGACGGTGTTCGCGTTCAGCTTCAGTTCGTGGGCGAGCGCTTTCACCGTCGGCAAACGTTCACCGGCTCCGAGGGCCCCGACGGCTATTGCTCGCTTGATTTGATCGGTCAACTGGGCGTACAGCGGGACACCGCGATGCGGATCGACCGAGAAGAATGCGGGCGGCACCGGAGGCTTAGAGCGTGACGCCCCAGCCGCGAAACAGACTGGAGTCCTGCGGGACCCGGACGAGGGTCGGGACGGGAGCCGGGCGGTTGACGGCGGGACGGAAAACCGGGCGATTCTTTTCCATGGGTTGCCTCCGGGCTCGCGGCCAGTTCTATACTAGTTCTACTAGTACCGTACTAGTTGAACTATCTAAAGTCAAGGCTTCGTCCAAGCTTTTTTCGCAGCGAGGGCCAGCCTGGTGGCACCTGAGACTGATACGGTCGACGTAATGGACTGGAACGACCGCCAACTGCGTCCCCCGACGGCATCGGCCTTTGAGCGCCTACGTGACGACGTCGAGGGCGCGCATCCAGAGGTGCGGAGCCGCCTCCGAGACTGGATGGACGAGGCCTTTGACAACGCGGGATTTCATCGTGCGATTCCTGTCGACCACGTTTGCACGGAGCCCGTCGTGCTCGAGGGCCGCACTCACACCGATGTGCGGCGAAAGGATGTCTTCTGGCTCTCATGCTCAGCCCCGCCGCCCCGACGTCTGGCGGGAGTCTACGCATTCGCATCGGAGTGCGACTGGCTCTACCTTGGTTTCTCGTGCGATCTCATCAGCCGCCGCACGTCGCACACGACTGCGCTGAGACACCACAAACATCCCAACCAGCTTCTGCAGCGGTACTGGGATAAAGGTGGACCGATGTGGTTCGTTATTCTCGAGACTATTGTGCTCGAGAAACGTATTCGGCAGGGACAGCATCCCACCGAGCTTCAATGGAAACGGCGACTGCGACCCATTTGTGACCGGGAGTCGCGAAACACGCACATCTCGTTATTTTTCGACCCTGTCGATCACCCGGTAAACGGCGCGCCGAGTTGGACGTGGCCGGGGGGGCCGCCGACTTTGCCGCGCTCGACGTCGAAGTCGTGGGGCTTGCCGTCGTAGGCGCGCAGCTGCGTTTGGTAGGTCCCGTACTCCCACCAGAAGCGGCCGTCGAGCTTGTCGATCACGTCGCCGGTGCGCAGTCCCGCCTCGTAGGCCGGGCCGCCGGGGCGCACCAGCGCGCGCACGTAGCCGTCGGCCGGCTTGAAGAGGACGTAGAAGAAAGTCGGGCTCGGGCTCGACGGATCGAAGGCCAGGCCGCGCTCGAACACCTCGGCGGCGAGTTCGGGATGCTCGCGCGACCAGACGCGCACGCGGAACAGCGCGTCGAGCGCCCCAGCGCGCACGTCCTTTTGCGCATGCCACTCGTTGACGCTCCAGCCGGCGCAGTCGAGCAACTCGAGGCCGACGTCGCGGCCGTCGCGCCCGAGCGGCGTCACGGTCAGCTTCAGCACCGCGGCGTACGGCTTCGCGCGGCAATCGCTCGCCGACGGATCGCCGGACGCCGCAACGACGCGATAGCCGTGCCAGCCGCGCGCGACCGACTCGGCGACTTCGTGCGCGGCGCGCGCGCCGTCCGCCGTGCCGTCGTCGATCACCTCGATCGTACGGGCTGACGTGGGCGGCGCGTAC
>CALEOJ010000361.1 GCA_937910425.1 uncultured candidate division WPS-2 bacterium | reverse complement strand
GGAGTGCGAACGGTGAAAACGCTCCAAGTGCAAACGCGCCCGTAACGGCGAGCGCGGTCCACGCCGCGATGCGCCGGTCGCGCAGCCAAAGCTCGACGAGCGCACGCAACACGACGAAACCCAGCGCGCACCACGCGATCGTGAACAAGACGTTGGCGAGCGATCTCAGGCGACGCTACTCCGGCTTCGAGAGCACGGCGATCGATTGACCGAGGTTCCCGAAGTCCTCGACCACCGTCCCGTCTTCGAGCGTCAGCGGATGCGGCAACGGAACGAAGCGCTCCCCACCCGAGCGAATGTCGTCGACGCGCAGGCCGAGGTGATGGGCCCAGATGTGGATCGCGTGCCGGTCGATGAAGACGTTGAGCGGATGGATCCGGGGTCCGCGTGCATCTTCGATCGTCTCGGCGAACACGATCCAATGCGCCGGCTCGAGAAACTCCAGGAACGAGAGCACGATGCGGCCGCCCGGCTTCAGCACGCGCTTCGCTTCCTCCAGATACATGTACGTCTGCTCGTGCAGTAAGTGCGTGAAGACCGAGAAGAAGCACACCATGTCGGCGCGACCGCTCTCTTCGGGGATGGCGATTTGCTCGACGGCCTCGAAGCGCCAGTCGGGCCGTTGCGCCAGCGAGCGCGCGTACTCGACCAGCTCGGCGACGATGTCGGTACCCAGATACGAGCCTTGAAGAAACTCGGCAAGCGGTTTCGCAAGGCGTCCCGAGCCGCATCCGACGTCGACGAGATAGTGCTCGGGCTGCAAGCCGTAGAATCGAAGCAGCTCTCGCTCGATCACGCCGAACGCTTCGAATTGGCCCCCGATCGCGTAGCGCATCGCGTCGTCGCGACCCAAGAAACCCTTCGAATGCTCGACGAGGCCTTCGTACGCGGACTTCAAATCAAGCTTGTCCATGAACCCTCGGCCCCGTTCGGGAGGACCCCCGCCGTCCCTGTCGCGCGAAACGTCGGCCGCGGCGTATCGCGCCGATGCGGCGCTGCTGGCCACGGTCGTCGCGCTGGCTCTAGCGATCACGTTCGCACCGTACATTTTCGCCGCGAAGACGCTGCTCAGCAGCGCAGCGGAGGTGCCGAGCCTCTACGTGTCAGGCGCGCGCTACGACACCTATCGGCTCAGCTTGGCGGTGATCGCCGAGGGCGGCTATCGCCTCGCCCGGGCGGATCGCCGCGGTTCAGCGCACGGTCACGCGTAGCGGCGGCGCGATCGGCGATTCGCGGCCTCGTTCGTCCACGCCGACGACCTCGAGACGATGCGGGCCGGGCGTAAGTTCGGCCGCGGCCGCTCGGATGTCGAAACCCGTGTTCACGAGGGCGACTTCTTTGAAGGCCTGCGCCACGTCGCTCCGCGTCGCCCCGTACAAAACCGTTTCCTGTGCGAGCGGCTTCCCGTCGACCAGCAGACACACCCCGGCGATCGGATGGTGAATCGCCGCATCGGTCGCCCAGCCGCGCACGACCAGGATCGAGGTGCGTTCGATCACCGCGGCCGGCGTGACGACGACGGCATTCGGTAGCGTCTGCACGACGTCGACCGATCCGTGCGCGACACCGCCTGCCGCGGTGAGCCCGCGAGCGCACGAATACGGGTGGCCCGCAACAACCGCCGTGTCGGAAGGCGGTGCCCACTGACGCGGCACGCGCGTGAGCACTACGCCCACGACGAGCGCCACCGCAAGCGCGCTCCCCGCAGCGTACAGATTCGCGCGATCCGTACGCGGTGCCGCGATCGTGTGGACGCCGACGTATGCGACCGCGGCCCACAGAAGACAGAACAGCGTTAGGACGAGAGGCCATTGCACGATGCGTTCTGCGTCATGCGACGTGCCTTCCCTTCTGGATGGAGGCGTGGCCCGAAGGGTACTGGCGCGACGTGCGGTGGCTCGCCGCCTGCCTGGCGCTCATCCTGCTGGTAGCGTTCTCGCCCTTCCTGGTCGGCCCGTTCACCCTGCTCACCAGCGCGTCGGATGCCCCATCACTCTACGCTACCGGGGCCGTGCCGACGGCGACCGAGGCACGGCCGCTCAAAGAACTGGACCCCGGCGGGGCCGACTGGCAGAGCGAGGCGTGGCTGCGCATCGAACACGACGCGCGCTTCGTCGACCACCGCATTCCGTGGTGGGATCCCTACGACGGGTACGGCCAGCCGTTCGCCGCTGCGCAAAGGCTCACTCTCGCGTCGCGACGGCGATCACGTTCTTCCCGAACGGCGGCCGCATGATCCCTTCGATCGTGCGGCTGACGGGGAATATCAGCGAATCGTACAGCCGCATCCTGCGCGCGTTGACGCCGCCGACACGGTTCGAGATCAGCTTGAACAGCAGCGCTACACCAAACCCGAGCACGTCGGCATATCGCGTGCGCTCGACGCGAAAACCCGCTTGCCTCAGGCGCTCGGAGATCATCGCCGCGTCGTAGCGCCGGTAGTGCCCGATCGCCGCGTCGACGGCGGAGTAGAGCGACTGGAACGCCGGCAGATAGAGCACGAGGCGTCCGCCGGGGCGCAGTACACGGTGCAGCGAGCGCAGCGCCGCGACATCGTCCTCGATATGCTCGAGCACGTTGCTCGAGTAGACGTAGCCGTACGAGGCGTCCGAGACGGTCTCGATGCCCTCGAAGCAGCGAAACCCTGCACGGCTCAGTGCCTCGCGCTGCCGCGCGTCGGGCTCGACGCAATCGGGCTTGCCAATCAGCTGCTCGACCGCACGCGTCAGCGTTCCGAAGCCCGCGCCGAAGTCGAGCACCGCTGCGCCCGCCGGCGCCTCCGATGCGACCAGCTTCGCGATCGACGCGTTATAGTTGCTCAGCTGCTCGCCCAGGAACAGCAACTCCGAGCCCTCGTAGACGTACTCGCTCACGAGTCGTGCGGGTACAGCCGCGAGGTGCGAAAGCGTGCGAGGGCGGCAAGCCACGTCAGCGGGTCGCGCAGCATCGTCACTTTCTTTCCTTCGGCGATCGAGCGCGAGTGATAATTGACCGGGATCTCCGTCGGCCGGTAGCCCTTGCGCAGCAGCTTGATCACGATCTCGAAGTCGAAGTCGAAACGATCGCACTCGAACGCGAGCCCCGCCAGGCAATCCCGCCGAAAGACCTTGAACATGCTGAATGGGTCGTCCAAGGATTGGCCGTAGATCCCGTTGAGCAGCCCCAGAAAGACGACGTGGCCGAAGTTGAAGACCTGCGAGAGCAGCGGGGCATCGTTGAAATCGCGAATCTTCCAAGCGCTGCCTTTGCGGCTGTGGCGCGAACCGATCACGAAGTTTCTCTGGTAGGCGCGTATCGGCTTCACGAGGTCGTCGTAGTCGTCGATTTCGTACTCGAGGTCGGCATCCTGGAACATCACGATATCGCCGGTCGCGCGCGCCAGCCCCGCGCGGACCGCGTTGCCCTTCCCGGCCGGCCGGTCTTGCAGAACGACCGTCACCCGTGGGTGCGCGGCATATGCGAGGACGTCGTCGCGTGAACCGTCGGTCGAGTTGCTCTCGACCAGGATGATCTGAATGTCGACCCCTTCGATCTCCTTGGCAATGAGCCGGTCCATGAGCACGCGGAACGTCGCCCGTTCGTTGTAGATGGGCACGATGACGGAGAGCCGATGGCGAAGGATCGCCTCTCCGCGCGTCGCGACCGCAGTCATCGACTCGTCAAGCAGGCCGGCGGAGCGTTGAAGCCGCATGGCGGCTGGGCGCAGTCCGAACGTGGTCAAGAACCACGCGATGCTCCGGACGCGGATCGATCCGGGCCGGATCCGGCCGTCGGTATAGAACTTCGGATCGCGGAAGCCCGCCCGGACGAGGGTAGACTGCAGCGTATCGACTCCGAAGAACGTGGTGGCTGCAGTGCGAAATCCGCTCCACGAGCCGCCCGCGTAGCGAGCTGCGCTGCTGCTCACCGACGCCACGCTGAACGACGCCGACGCACCCGGAGCGAGTGCCGCATGAATTGCAGCGAGCAGCGCAGCAGGGTCGGCGACGCGATCGATCGCATCGACGCACACGATCGCATCGTACGGTGGATTCGGAGACCCGTGCGCGAGCAGCTGGTCCGCTGCGATGACGTCCGTCCGGCCGGCCGGGAACGCCGCTCCAGGCGGGAGCACGGCAAGCACGTTCGATGGAGAGCAACCTATCGAACTGCACAGATGCTCGAGGCGGTCCGCCACTCGCGCGGAGTAATCGACCTGCGCGACGACGGCAGGCGGTTCAACGTCGTCCCGAAACAGGAGCGTGCAATCGGCGCAACGTGATATACGCCCGAACACGTTTCGGAACTCGTACTCGAGGCGGAACGAAGCGCACGAGGGGCACTGCTCCGCCACGCGCGCATCGCTCAACGCCGGAGGGTACCCGCGCATACGCGACCTATTGCCGGGAGCTTCCCCTTCAAACCTGCCGGCGAGCCCGCGGCCTGAGCAAGGCAGGGGCGAATTCGAGGCGCAGGCCGCTCAGCACGAGCGCAACGGCCGCCGCTAGCCCGAGCAGCGTGAGCAAGAGACCGATGACGAACGAGCGCGGCCGATAGCGGAATTCGATGGTGTGACGGCCGCGCTGAACCTCGATGCCGCGAAACAAGCCATTTGCTCGTACGATCGCCGCCGCGCGTCCATCGACCGTCGCCGACCAGCCCGGATAGTCGGTGTCGTTGAGCACGGCGAGCGACCGAACCGGTACGTCGACGGACGCGACCACGTCGTCGCTGTCGTAGCGCACGAGCCGTCCGGCGCCGACGGTCGCTGCCGGGCCCGAAGCAAGGTCCGCCACGACCGCGGCGCTCTCGGGGTCGTTCGTCGTCACGACGCCGACACGACGGATATCGTGCCCCGGCGCCGCCAGCATCATCAACGCCGCGTCGAGATCGGCTGCGCCGGCGACGCGCGCATACAGTGCGACGCGCGGCAAGGGATCGGCGTAGCGGAGCACCCGCGCGTCCGGCGTCGACGCTGCAACGGAAAAGGCCGCGGCCTCTCGTCCGGGCGCGCCGAAACGGGCCGGGGTCCTCGGCCGGGTCGCTACAAACCGCACGGAGCTCAAGGCGAGAAAGCGCCGCGAAAGCGGATCGTCGAGGTGCGTGATGCTGGTTCCGGTGAAGCGGTCGACCATCTCCGGCGGCGTCCGCTGGTCCGGGAAAAATGCCCGTACGAAGGGCATGTAGTCGCGAACGTAGAGCGCATTGAGATCGCGCACGTCGGAGATGCCGAAGGCTGACGACCATTCCGGATAGAGCAGCAGGTCAAGACCGAGAAACCGCTCATGCGCGCCTTGCGTCTGCCGCTGAACGTACGCAACGTACGCTGCCCCGTTCATCGGATTGACCGCCGCCGGAGGCGGCTCGTTGACGACATACCACATCGGAACCAGGAAACAGCCGAGAAGATCGACGGTCACGAGCAGCATCGCAGCCCGGCCGGCGAAACGCGAATCGAAGCGCGTGCTCCCCCAGGCAACCGCGAAGGAGGCGGCGAGGACCAGGAGCGCCCACGAGACCGCGTCCAGCAGGTAGGCGCGATGTTCGGTGAGCGCGTCGAGCTCGGGTTTCACCAGTGCAGTGTCGATCGTCAGGAGTGCTAGAATCGCGAGCGCCGCCGCGGCAATCGCGAAGCGGCCTGCGCGCCCGGTCGCCAGCCGCTCGATGCCGAATGCCGCCAATGCGGCGACGCACATGCCGATCAACACTTCGTCGTACTTCGTAAGATAGATTTGCGAGAATCCAGGCAGGACGCCGATCCAGTTCACGTACGTCTCGCCGAACCGTTTGAGCAGCAAGACCACCGCGGCCAGTGCGAAAAACGTCTCGGGCGACCAGGTCGTCGTGCGGCCGCGCACGATATCGCTGGCGCGTCCGACGATCGCAACGACCGCCAGGAATGCAGCCGCAACGCCCCAATATCCCCGAATCCCGCTGTGGCCGCTGAAGCTCTGGAAGATGTTGTTCCATGGCGGCCCGTATATGAGCGGTGCCACGTAGCTGCCGAGGACGCGCACGTCCCAGGCGTCCGTGGACACACCGGCCGGCGCGCCGACCGGGTGCTGACTGAGCGAGTGCCGCAGAAACTCCAAGAACGGCAGCGTGAGGACGGAAGATGCGGTAACGCCCAGCACGACGGCAACGGCGCCTCGGGCCGCGATCGAAAAACGGTGCGGCCGCGCGATCGGATCGGCGAGGACGCGCACGATCGCATACACGCCCGCGAATGCGAACGCCAGGAACGCCGACTCCGGCATCCCGCCGAACACCACCGCCGCGACGACGAGCGCCAGGACACCCGAGGCGTTCCAGTCACGACGCCGCGCGAGCCGTTCGATCGCCCACAAGAGAGCAGGCACGAGCACCTCGACGCTGAGGTGAGCGATGTCGTAATAAATGATGAAGTAGCCGGTGAACGCGAACGCGACGCCGCCGCCGAGGCCGGCCCAGAAGCCGGTGTAGTAGCGCAGAAACAGGAACGTGAAGAGCGCCGCCACCCAAAGGCGCAGCGCGACGTACCAGTTGTACGCGCGAACCGACGGGTGCGCTTCGACGATCCACGCCAGCGGATAGTATGGCTGCGAAAGCATGTTCGCAGCGAGCGGCTGGCCGAAGCCGTTGTAGGGATTCCAAAGCGGCGGCGAGCCGTGCGAGAGCAGACGGTGCTCGAGGACGAATTCCGGCTCCGTCTGCCATCCTGCCGCACCTGGGTCGAGCACTTTCACGGTAATCGGACGCAACGCTGCCTGAGGCGCCGCACCGGTGCCGAAAATACTCGCCGTCTCCGCCGAAGCGCTCATCATGCTGCGGTCGCCCCACAGAAACGGCGCGAACACGGCGTTGATCAAGAGAAAGAGTATGGCAGCGCCCAGCAGCGCCGAACGGAACGGAGACATGCGGGAGCCGGACATGCTCTCATCCAATTAGTATGGCTTCGCGCCGCAGTCCTCCCGCGGTCCATTGCCGGAGCCTTTGCGCGAACTGGAGTTGCGTGCACCTTCGAGGAAAGTGGATCGTCATCACCGGCGGCTCGAGCGGCATCGGGGCCGAACTCGGGATGCAGATCGCGCAGGTCGCCGACCGCGTCACCCTGGTCGCCGATGGTGAAGAGCGACTCGCCGCCGCCGGAAACGCGATGCGGGGCCTCGGTGCGACCATCGACACGGTGCGCTGCGACATCGGAAGCAGATCGGACGTGCAGGCACTCGTAGCTACCCTGCTCTTGGACGGTCGAGCACCAGACCTGCTCGTCAACAACGCCGGCTTCGGTACCTATACTCCTTTCGAAGCCGCTTCCGGAGACGAAATCGACCGGTTGCTCGAAGTCAATCTTGTCGGTCACGTTCGCCTCACGCATGGTCTCGTCGGCGCAATGGTCGCGCGCCGATCCGGTGCGATCTGTTTCGTCGCCTCCGCCGCGGGCCGCATTCCGATCACGCCGAATGCCACCTATTGCGCCGCGAAGCACGGGATGTTCGGTCTCGCGGAGGCGCTACGCTACGAGCTGCGGCGCTTCGGCGTCGAGGTGACGGCGGTTTGCCCCGGACGGGTCGACACCGCGTTCTTCGACGACCCGACGTTCCGGGAACGAACGCTCGGCCCGGAGAACCGGTCTGCGCTCTCCGTCGGGCGCGTCGCGGCGGCGACGCTCCGGGCGATAGAACGTGCGCGTCCCGTGACGTTCGTACCGGCGTCGCTGGGCTTCGCGACGTGGGTGTACGAAGCGTTCGGCCCGGTAACGCGGCCGCTCTATTCCCTCCTCATGAAATCTCGTATCGAACGGATCTACGCCGATGCTGGCCGTTAAAGCCGCGAAAACCGACGTCAACTGCCCGATCTGCGGCGTCCCCGCCGATATTGCCCAGCGCGTCCCGCCCGCGACCTACTATGGCTGTCCGGTGTGCGAGACGCTCTTCCAGCATCCGATGCCGACGATCGAGCAGATGCGCGCCTACGTCGAGGCAGAGTACGCTCGCGGCGTCTACAACGACTACGTCGCGGCGGCCAACCTCAAAGCGCTCACCTTCGCGACGCGGGCGCGGCGGATCGCGGCTCGCGTTCGCGGCGGCCGGCTGCTCGACGTTGGCGCCTCGGCCGGTTTTTTTGTCGAGCAGGCGCTCGACGCGGGATTCGATGCGTACGGGGTGGAGCTCTCGAACGAAGCAGTGTCGAGCGCTTCGCCGCGCGTCCGCGAACGTCTGACGGTCGGCGACGTGAACGCGCTCGCGCTCGAGGTGACGACGCCGTTCGACGTCGTCACCGCCTTCGATCTGATCGAGCACGTCTTCGACCCGGTCCGATTCCTCCAAGAGATTCGCCGCGTGGCGCGGCCCGGTGCCCTGCTCGTCATCACGACACCCGACGTCGGACACGTTCTCCGCCACGTGCTGCGCGCGCGCTGGCCGATGTTCCAGCCGATGCAGCACACCGTGCTCTTTTCGCGCCGCGGGCTGCGGCTCGCGCTGACGCGGGCCGGATTCAGCGACATCGAGATCGGGCCGGCAACCAAGACGCTGACCGCGGACTACTTAGCGGGCCAAGTCGACATGTATCTCCCGCTGGCCGTAAAGCTCTACCGCGCAGCCGCGAAGGCGATCCCCGAGAAGGTGCGGTCGGCGCCGGTCAACGTGAACATCGGTGAGCTGATGGCGTTCGCGCGGGTGCGCGACGTAGGGTAGGCGAACGTAGAGCGCCTGCTCCCTTGCGACAAGAGATGAGGCTGTCCGTGAACGGTGTGCGGGCTCGACTGACGGCGTTTTCGCTGCTCGGTTCCATGCTCTTGCTGCAGGCGTGCGGAGGCCGCTCGGCCGGAACGACGCCGAGTGCCGCCGGCGTGCAGCTCGAGACGGCGAAGTCGATCTCTCCGGCGAGCGTTTCCGCCCCGCCGATGGTGCAGACGAAGGTCCTTCCCCCCTCCGCGATGTCGGGCGTGCGGCTGCCCAAGAGTGCGATCGCTCCGGTCGGGTGGACGCAGCTTCCCGGCGGCGGGATCGCCGTCGCGGGGAGTCCCGACGGTTCCATCTGGGTCCTTTCGAGCCAGGGCGTCGGCCTCGATCGTGCGATCTGGCACTATGTCAACGGAGTGTGGACGAACATCCCGGGCGCCGCGATGCGCCTCGCCGTCGCGCCGGACAACAAGCTCTGGGTCGTCAACTCGGCCGGCGGGATCTACGACTACGCCAACGGTGCGTGGAGCACGATCGCCGGCGGCGCGAGTGACATCAGCGTCGGCTCCGACGGCTCGGTGTACGTGATCTCCAACCAAGGCGGCGGGCAGTTCGGGCGCGGCATCTGGCACTACGCCGGCGGCGTATGGTCGCAGCTCCCCGGCGCCGCGCTGCGCGTCGCCGCGTCGTGGGACCTCGGCAGCTATGCTCCCAACATCGTTCCCGGCGGCTTCTACGTCGTCAGCGCGACGAATGCGATCTACTATTACAATCCATCCTCCGGATTCGCGCAGCTGTCCGGCGGCGTCGTGCAAGTCGCGCCGACCAAGAGCGGAGGGCTGTTCGCGCTCGGCTACATCGCGAATGCGGACGGCAGCTATCCCATTTACTACGAGGATCTGAGCGCCGGAGCGTTTACGCAGCAACCGGGTGCAGCGATCAGCATCGCGACGGACGGCACGCACGTCTACGCGATCGGCGCAGCGGGCGGCATCTATTCGGCGCCGATTACGGCGCCTACGCCGATGCCGACCGCGACGCCGGCGACCACTTGTTTTTCGAGCGTCGCGCGCCTGCCGGCGAACGGGCATCGGCTTGCCCCGCGCGGACGCGGTGGTATCGTCCCGAATCAGCTCTATGTGAGGTACGCTGCGACTGCCGGAACCAGCGCAGTGCAGAGCGTCGAGCGAGCCTTCACGGTCGTGCGCGCCGCGGACCTGGGCAGCACCCGAGGACAGCGACTGCGCGCAATCACGCTTCCACCGGGTGTCGACGCCGGCGCGGCGGCCGCGGCGCTGCGCCGCAACGCGAACGTCGTCGCCGTCTCGCCCGTGCACTACCGCGGGCTCACGAGCGATTCGGCGGCCGGCGCGAACGACCAGTATTTCGGCAACTCAAGCCAATGGTATCTGTACAAGACGAACGTCGTGAAGAACACTACCGGCAACGGGGCGTGGAATCTCACCACCGGTCGCGCGGGCATCTCGGTCGCCGTGATCGACACCGGCGTCGACCTGACCGGACCCAATCTCGGCGGGCACGATTTCGCCGTCGACTTCGCAGAGAAAGTACTCAACAGTCAGACAACCACCGGGAACGCAGCCGTTCAGGATACGGACGGTCACGGCACGAACACGTCGGGTTTGGCGACGGCGCTAGCGAACGACTCGTACGGTTTCGCGGGGGTCGGCTTCTCGATCCACCTCCAAGCCTACAAGATCTTCGCGGACGACACCACCACGAACAACTCGCCATCGGCGAGCACGGTCGATGAAGCGATTGCGATCGACGACGCGGTCAACAATGGTGCTTCGGTCATCAGCCTGAGCATCGGCGCTCCGCAGAGCCAAGGCGCCGACGACGGCGAGCAGACTGCGGTCGAGAACGCACTCGCGGCCGGCGTCGTCGTCGTCGCTGCGGCCGGGAACGAATGCCCGGGCAGCGACGGAAACCAGCCGGACTATCCGGCCGCGTATCCTGGGGTGATCGCGGTCGGAGCGTCCTCCACCGAAGACACGACGCCGGGCGTCTACTCGTCGATCACGGCGGAGACCGTCGCGTCGTACTCCAACTCCGGGCCCACGCTGGTCGCGCCCGGGGGTGACCCCTCGAGCTACAACGACTCGGACCTCTTACACTGGATCGAGGGGTACTCGACCACGACCGATCCGTATGTGGCCGATCAGTGCAGCAACACCGGAACTCCGCCGACGTGCCGCGTTCTGTTCGCCGGCACGTCGCAGGCGACACCGCAGGTCGCGGGGACGGTCGCGCTGATGGAAGCGTATCACGGCGGCGCGCGCTCGCTCACGCCGGCGCGAGCTACGACATTATTGACGACGACCGCCGACGTGCTCCCCGGCATATCGAGCGCGCGCCAAGGCGCGGGCCGCCTGAACGCCGGGAACGCGGTCGCAGCCGCTCACCCGTAGCACGGAGTGGTGCTCGCTTAGGTCGTAGAACGTTCCAGGCCCCTCCCGGTGCCTGGAACGAGGTGTCCCGTGATTGGTGCACGGGCTCGACTGCTGGCCCTCCTGCTCCTCGGCGTGGCGTTGCCGCTGCAAGCGTGCGGTGGCCGCGGTGGAGACGGCCGCGCGCTACCGCCCGTCCGTTCCGGCCCGATGGAGACGGCGACGTCGATTTCCCCGGCCTCCGTGCCCGTGCCGCCGATGGCGCAGACGAAGCTTCTCCCACCCTCGGCGATGACGTCGATCCGCCTCCCGCAGAGCGCGATCCAGCCCCTCGGATGGACACAGCTGCCGGGCGGCGCCATCTACGTCGCGGCGAGCCCGGACGGTTCGCTGTGGGTGCTTTCCAGCATCGGGTGGAGGCGGGAGGCGACGCTCGCTTAGATCGCAAAACAGTACGGCCCCGAAGGAGCGAGGTATCCTGTGACTGGTGTACAGGCTCGATTAGCGGCGTTCCTGATCGTCGGAGTCGCTTCGTTGCAGGCCTGCGGGGGCGGTGGCAACGCCGTGGCCCCGCGTCCGTCCTTGCAGACCGCGACGGTGAAGTCGGTTTCTCCGGCTTCGGTCCCGGCACCGCCGATGACGCAGACCGCGATCCTTCCGCCCTCGATCATGCTGTCGATCCGCATCCCCCGAAGCGCTATCCAGCCGTTGGGGTGGATCCAGTTGCCGGGCGGCGGCATCTTCGTCGCCGCGAGCCCCGATGGTTCGGTCTGGGTGCTCTCCAGCATTGGCAGCGGCCTCGACCGTTCGATCTGGCACTACGTGAACGGTAATTGGACGAACATCCCGGGCGCCGCGATGCGCATGTCGGTCGCGCCGAGCGGAACGCTGTGGGTGATCAATTCCGCCGGCGGAATCTACGCCTACGACGGCAGCTCGTGGAGCACGATCGCGGGCGGCGCCAGCGACATCACCGTCGGTGTGGACGGGTCGGTCTACGTGATTTCAAATCAGGGCGGAGGTCCGTACGGCCGCGGTATTTGGCACTACCTCAACGGAAGCTGGACGCAGATGCCGGGTGCCGCCGTGCGCATCGCAGCCTCCTGGGACACCGGCACGTACCCGGGTAGCATCGTGCCCGGCGGTTTCTGGGTCACCAACGCGCTCAGCGGAATCTATTACTTCAACCCGTCGACGGGATTCAATCAGATCCCCGGCGGCGTCGGTCAAGTCGCCCCAACGAAGAGCGGCGGGCTTTTCGCGCTCGGCTACCTGGTGAATCCGGACGGCAGTTTCCCGATCTACTACAACGATCTCGCCACCGGCAGCTGGACGCAGCAGCCCGGCGCCGCAACCAGCATCTCGACGGACGGCACGCACGTCTACGTCACCGGGGCCGCGGGCGGCATCTACTCCGCTCCGGTAGCGACGCCGACTCCAACGCCGACCCCAACCCCCACGCCGACACCGATGCCGAACTGTAACGGCCCGAACGCGCCGCAGATCAGCGTAAGCCCGGTGCCGCTGTCGATCGGCGGGATCAACGCGACGCTGCCGGCGACGGTCAGTTCCACCGCGGGTGCCGTCAGCGTGGGTAGCTCGAACACCGCCATCTTTACCGTCGCCGGGAGCGGCACGTCGTACGTCCTGACCGGGAAGAGCGTCGGCTTCGCTACCCTGACGGTCACGGACACCGGCGCCAATCAGGCGTGCTTCTCGGTCGACGTGCACACGGTCACGCTGGGCGGGCAGAGCAAGTGGAGGCACAACTGATGCGTCGACTCGGCGTCACCTCGCTCGTGCTCGCATCGGGGCTGCTCGCCGGGTGCGGCGGCGGCTCGTCGGCCAGCCGCGTCCCATCCGTCCCCGACCACAAACCGGCACCGACGGACACGACGATGACGATCACCGTACCGCTGACCGGCACCCCGACCTCGGCCTCGCAGCGGGCGCCGCGCTACGTCTCACCCGGAACGCAGTACATCATCGTGTTCAGCGCTCCCGTGGGCCAACCGCTCCCGTCAGGGCCGTTCCAGCCGACGACGTGTTCGCCGACGGCGTGCTCCGTGACGATCGTTGTGCCGGCGGGTCTGACCCACTTCCAGGTCGGCCTGTACGACGCGAACCACCTCGTGGTCTCGATCGCCGACTTCCTCTACGACGTGCTCCCGGGGGTCGCCAACGGCGGCACGTTCCTCCTCCGCGGATACATCCAACTCGTCACGTTCACGCCGGTGAACGGATCGGGCGATCTGACGCTCAACCCGGGCGTAGCGAAACGCGTACCGCTCGCCGTTGCGCTCAAGGACTCCAGCGGCGCGCAGATTATCGGCTCGACGTGGAACGGTCTTCGGGTGGCCGTGAATCCCACGACGCCGGGGATCACGTTGTCGAGCACCTTCATGAGCGGTCTGCTGTTCGAGCCGGAGAAAACCGGCCTAGCGCCGGCGATCGTCGACTTGGTGTACGACGGGCGTCCGCTGCCCGGGGGGACGACGAGCGTTTCCATCGGGCTCGTCAACTCCAGCCTTGGGATCACCGCTCCGACGTTCACGTTCTCCGGAAGCCCGACGATCACCGCGTCGGCGTCGTCGGGGATTCAACCGTTCCAGCAGAACGGGACATCGTACTTCGGCTTCGTCGGACCGGCCACACAGACGGCGTACGGCGTCGTCTCGTCGCTCGCGCAGCCGGCGACGGTCGCGACGGCGAACGCGCCCAGCGGTCAGTTCACCGTCCAAGTGAACGGCGGGATCGCGACGTTCTCGGAGCAGCGCGGCCCGCTCACGCGTGTCGCCTCGAACACAGTCTCCGGCTCGCTGCTCGGGCTCCGCGACCGGCAGCCGCCCAACGAACCCGACGTGGTAGCGCTGCGTGCAAGCAGCCGCGCGCGGCACCCCGCAGCCTCGCACCGCCGCGGCACGAGTTCCTTCGTCCCGCCGACGCAGGTCGGCGAGGTTCGCTCGTTCTGGGTTGAGAAATTCAACATCAACGGGTCGCAGGGGACGTACAACAATATCCCCTTCACCCTGGGCGCGATCACCCAACACGGCTGGATCTACTTCGACAACACGTTCGCGAGCGGGTCGTCACCGATTCAGTATGCGGCGCAGATCGGCCAGAACTTCGACCAGGCATGGACGCTCGACGCGCAGACCTTCGCGTCGCCGGCCTACGGATCGACCGCGCCGATAGTCGGCTCGTTCGACTATTCGACGTGCGACGCGAACGGCACCCCGGACAACGGCAGCGCGACGTTCCCCGTGGCGGATCAGTCCCGCACCGTCGTCCTCATCGTCAACCCGGCGAACTTCGGGGCAGGTGTCGGCGGCTTCTTCACGACGACGAATTTCTACCCGCAGGCGATCGCGAATTGCTTCTTGCCATTGGGGCAGGTGCGCTCGAACGAGGTGCCCCTCATCCATGTCGGCTGGTTCGGCGGCGGCGCCAACGAGCTTGCGAACTTCAATGTCGAGTCGCTCGCGCACGAATTCCAGCATCTGATAAACTTCGTCCAGCACTCGATCGTCCGCGACGGCGGGGAGGACGCCTTCGTCAACGAAGGGCTCTCGCAGGTTGCGCAGGACCTGCTGCAAAGCGGGCTGTCGTCGCAGACGGTCTCGAACGGGAAAGTCTACCTCAGCTCGCCGTCATCCTACACGCTGACCTCGTTCTCGGGGTACGAGAACGGCGCGTACGGGTCGGGCTGCTCCGGGTGCTACGGCGAGGCCTACCTGTTCGTGCGCTATCTCACCGACCGCTTCGGCGTCGGGGTCCTGTCGAGCCTGAATCAGTCGTCGCTCGCCGGGCTCTCGAACGTCCGCGCCGCGACCGGCGTCGCCCCGACGCAGATCCTCACCGATTTTTCCTCGGCTCTCGCGGTCAGCCAAACCGGGATCACGCCGGCAACCGACGTCGTGCACAACTACCAATCGCTGAATCTCCGCGGCAACAACGCGGTGGGAGCCGGTGGTGCGTGGACGATCGCGCTCAGCGGCCCCGCGGCGACGGCGCTCACGAGCGCATCGCCGATCTCGCTGAGCGGGGTCTATCCGGGCTCGTTCACGTTCTTCACGCTGTCATCTGCGGCGATCGGAAGCGGGAGCTCCGTGAAGGTCGTCGACCTCTCCGGCGGCGAGTCCCTCGCGCCGCTCATCGGTTCGAAGTGAGCCCTCGCGCCGCAGCAAGCGGTTCACGGAAATCTCGGCGGCAAATCAGCCGGCGCTCCGCCGATCAAGGGGTTCCGCGCTTTGGTCGGAGAACGTAGCCGCCTTCGGTAGCGACGAGGTGCGATGGTGCGAGTTCGACTCAGCGCGTGTTTGCTTATGACCGCGGCCCTGGTGCTGCCTGGCTGCGGCGGTGGTCGGAACAGCAGCGCGGTCATTCCCGCTCATCAGCTGCCGACCGCCAAGTCCGTCTCGCCGGCGTCGGTACCGGTCCCGCCGATGGCTCGCAGCGCGGTTCTTCCGCCCTCGGCGATGACGTCGGTCAGGGTGCCGAAGGGCGAGATCCAGGGGCTCGGCTGGACCCAACTGCCCGGCGGTGCCCTGCGCGTCGCCGCCAGCCCGGATGGTTCGATCTGGGTGCTCTCGAGCGTAGGGAGCGGGCCCGATCGATCGATCTGGCACTACGCCAACGGCGCCTGGACGAACATCCCGGGCGCGGCGTCGCGGCTCGCCGTCGGCCCGGACAATACGCTCTGGGTGCTCAACTCGGCGGGCGGGATCTACGCGTACAACGGCAGCGCCTGGACGGGGATCGCGGGCGGTGCGAGCGAGATCTCCGTCGCCGCTGACGGTTCGGTGTACGTGATCTCGAACCAGAGCGGCGGTCCTTACGGCCGCGGCATCTATCACTACTCCGGCGGCACGTGGACGCAGATGCCGGGCGCCGCGGTCGACGTCGCGGCGTCCTGGGACGGCGGCACGTATCCGAACGCCATCGCGCCGGGCGGATACTACGTCATCAACAGCATCGATTCGCTCTATTACTACAATCCCGCTTCGGGTTACAACCAGTTGCCGGGCGGCGTCGTGCAGCTCGCACCAACCACGAACGGCGGCGTGTTCGCGCTCGGCTACGTGACGAATCCCGACGGCAGCCATCCGATCTACTACAACGACTTGAGCACGACGTGGACGCAGCAGCCTGGCGCCGCGGTCAGCATCGCGACGAATGCGACGAACGTGTACGCGATCGGCGCGGCGGGCGGCATCTACCAAGCGCCGGTGCTCGGTCCGCCGCATCAGGCCTCCATCGTCGGTGGCGGTTGCGGTGGGCTCTGTCAGGTCTTCGCGCCCTACACCGGCAGCCCGCACGCGATCGCGACCGGACTGAACGTCTACAGTGCCTTCACCCGCCTTGCGCGCAATCCGTCCGGCGAGATTATCGTACGAACGGGAGGCTATAGCTACGGGTCCACCCAGATACCGAACCAGGTCTCGGTGTATTCGCCGCCCTTCGGCGGTCCGGCGCGCGCGGTGACGAACGGGGATGGTCAACCGCAAGGGATCGCCGTCGACCCGAAGACGGGAACCCTCTTCGTGAGCGGCCTCCATCCCTACGAGAATCCTACGGCGACGATAACAGCGTACGCGCCCCCGTACACCGGTGCACCGATCGCAACGATACTGTCGGGCGCCCGGCTGATGGTCGTGGACTCGGACGATTTTCTCTTAGCGTACGAAATACCGTACCAAGCCGGCGGTCAATTTGGCCTGTACGCTTATGCGTCTCCCTACACGTCGGCACCGGTTTCTCTCGGCAGCTGGATCGACGGCATCGACGACATGGTGGTCGATTACCCGACCACCAATCTGTTCATCCTCGTCAGCAACGCTCAAGGCTTTTACGTGTACCCGAACACCAACACGCCGGTCATCAAGTACGTCCCGGTCGCGAACGGCTCGCAAGCGAACCGCCTCGCGATCGACAGGCACGGCAACGTCTTCGTCGCGATCAACGGCAACGGAACCAGCTTCGACCCAGGCGCGATCGAGATGCATAGCCCGCCGTCGTACGCCCTGAGCCAGACGATCACGACCGGGGCCTTTCTTCCAAACGATATCGCGCTCGACGCAGCCGGAAATCTCTTCGTCGTCGACTACAACAACGCGGGTCTTCGGATCTACGCTCCGCCGTACACCGGTCAACCGCTCACGGTACCCGGCATCACCGGCCCGCTGCTCTGGCTTCCGTGAGCGTCCGTCAGCTCATCGAGACGACGGTCGTGCCTTGGGAGTCGAAGTCGACGCGGACTTCAGGGAGGCCGCTTTCGCGCATGGCGTGGCGTAGACGCGTCTTGTCCTCGGTGTAGAACAGCAAGAACCCGCCGCCGCCGGCACCGATAAGCTTGCCGCCCAGCGCGCCGTTCGCGCGTGCGGTCTCGTACCAGCGGTCGATGCGCTCGTTCGTCATCCCCGTCGAACGGCGGCGCTTCCGTTCCCAGTGCTCGTGCATGATCTCGGCAAACCGCCGGAGGTCGCCGCTTTCGAGCGCGGCGAGGCTGTCCTTCCCGAGCTCCTTGACGCGGTGCAGTTCGTCGATGATGCTGCGGTCGCTGCTCTTCGTCCGGTCGTTCTGATCCTTGAGGATCGCCGACGCCGAGCGAGTGTAGCCGGTGAAGAACATCATCATGTTGTCGTGGAGGTTTGCGCGCGTCTCGGCGTCGAGCCGGGCAGGCGCCACGTCGACGGTCCCGTCCTGGTTGAACGTCATCACCGTGATCCCGCCGTAAGCGGCGATGAACTGGTCCTGCTTTCCGACCGGCTCGCCGAGAACCTCGATCTCCAGATGACAGGCCTCCTCGGCCAGGCGCGCTTTGGTGACGATCTGGTGGTTGAGCGCATGCAGCGCGCCGAGCAGCGCGGTCGCGAAGCTCCCCGAGGAGCCGAGGCCGGTTCCGGCCGGGATATCCGACATGACGGTGATCTCGAGCGACGCGCATCCGGTCCCGGTGAGCCGCAGTGCCTCGCGGATGATCGGGTGCGCTATCTCGTCGATCGCGTGGACGCGTTCCATCTGCGCGTACTTGATGATGCACTCTTCGACGAAGGTCCGGTGCAGCGTGACGTAGACGTAGCGATCAATCGCCGCCGCGACGACGAAACCGCCGTGCTCGCGATAGTACGAGGGCAGATCGGTGCCGCCGCCGCCGAGCGAGATGCGCAGCGGCGAACGCGTGATGATCATGAGCGCCCCTCGGCCGCATAGATGCGCTCGACGATCGAGAGCGCCGCGGCCGCGGCCCCAACGCTCGGGTCCGGTACACGGTCGAGCACGATGTCCTCGAGGAACGCCGCCCACTCGGCCTCCCAGGAGTCGTCGCCCATCGGGTATTCCCAGATCGTCGTGGGCGGCGGGCCCAGCTCCGGGGTCATCGCATACTGCGCGAGGCGCTCGAGGCCGTAGCTGCCGCCGAGTCCTCCGATCTCCAGCTTTCCGGTGCGGCCGAAGATCTCGAACGAGAAGAGATTCTTCCACTCGGTCCACGACGCGTGGAGCGAAGCGACCTGTCCGCGGGCCGTGCGGAGCAGGAAGAAGGCATTGTCTTCGACCGGCGCGTCCCAGAAGTAGGTCGGCATCGCACCGGCGACAACGTCGAAATCGCCGAGGAACCACCGGGCCAAGTCGACCAGGTGCATCCCTTGGTCGATCGCCTCGCCGCCGCCGGAGATCGCGGGGACGAAGCGCCACTCCTTCTCATACCCCAGGCGGCCGCCATGACCGTATCGCGCGCGCACGTGGGTCAGCGGGCCGAGCACTCCGGCATCGACGATCGAGCGCGCTTGGCGAAACGCGCGATGATAGCGGTGGTTGAAGCCGACCCGGACCTTTGCACCGGTCCGTGCCACCGCGGCCGCGACCGCGTCGAGCTCGCCGGCGGTGCGGGCGCCCGGCTTCTCCACCAGCACGTTCTTGCTGTGTTCGGCCGCCGCGGCGGTGATTTCGGCGAGGCTGTCGTGAGAGGTCGCGACGATCACCAGGTCGACCTCGGAGTGCGCCACGACCGTGCGCCAATCGGTCGAGGCCTCGGCACCGAATGCCGCGGCCAGCGCGCGCGCTCGGTTCTCGTCGGCGTCGCACGCGAAGCGCAGGGATCCGGCGGCGAGTACCTTGGCGCGCTTGTGCCCGATCAGACCGCATCCGACGATCGCGACGCGCGGGATCACCACGACCATCCTCGTTCCTCGGGGCCGATGCGCCGCAGCGTGTAGACGTCCCCGTCGAGGCGCTCCTTCTCGGCCGCGAAACGATTCCACGGATCCCATGGCGCCGAGATCAGTTTCCCGGTGATCCCGTCGGCGGCGCGCGACGCGAGAAAGACGCACAGCGCGGCACCGACCTCGAGCGGGGTGCCGCCGGTTTCGCGCTGCTTCACCGCTGCGGCGTGAAACGCGGCGCCGACGACATCGGGCCCGGCGTCGAGCACTTCGTCGAGCAGCCGCGTGTTGAGCGCGCCGGGCGCGACCATGTTGACCTCGATTCGGGCGTCGCGCAGCTCTTCGGCAAGCGTTTCGCCGAAGCGCACGACGCCGGCCTTCGAGGCCGCGTACGCGCTGAGGAACGGCAGCGGCTTCGTCGCACCGCCCCCGGAGAGGATCACGATCTTTCCGCGCTCGCTGCGGCGGAGCGCCGGTAGCGCGCGGCGCGCGCAATAGACGACGCCGAGCAGGTTGATCCGAATCGCGTCGACCCACGCGTCCCAGTCGACGTCCTCGATCGCCCCCTTCGGTCCATAGACCCCGGCGTTCGCGATCAGCACGTCGAGCCCGCCGAACGCCGCGACGACGTCGTCGACCAACGCCTCGACGCTGCCTTCGGACCCCACGTCGGCGACACGCGCATGGATGCGAGCCTCCGGATGTCGCGCGCGCAGCTCCGAAGCGGCGGCGGCAAGCGCCGCCTCCGAGCGCGCGCAGATCGCGACGTCGTCGCCAAGCGCGGCGAACGCATGCGCGATCGTGAGGCCGATCCCTTGCGAGGCGCCGGTGACGAGCACCCGCCGGGCGCTCATCGCGCCGTCACCGCGTGCGGCGAGCGACCGAAGCCCACGTAGCGTACTGCATGCGCGCCCGCCAACCGGTCTTCCAAGAAGCGTGCAGGATCGACGACCACCGGGTGCCGCATCCCTTCGAAGAGCGCGACGTCGATCTCCCGGAACGCCGGCCACGCCGTCGCGATCACCGCGACGTCGGCGCCGTCGAGCGCCTCCGCCGCCGATCCGACGACCGTCGCGATCGACGCGAGCCGCGTGTCGCCGGCGGCGATCGCCGGATCGTATGCGCTGACCGCCACGCCCCCGTCGCGCAGGGCGCGCGCAAGCGCGACAGCGGTCGAAGCGCGCAACGTATCGGTACCCGGCTTGTACACGAGGCCGAGAATCGCCGCTCGCGGTGCGGCGATGCCGCGCGTCGCCTCGGCCACGCGCTCGGCGGTCCAGCGGCGATGACGCTCGTTGCTCGCCGCCGTCGCGCGAATCTGCTCGAGCGCGAGCTGCTCGCGATCTCCGAGCATCGCCAAGAACGACAGATCGCGCGCGAGGGTCCCGCCGGCGAACGCTTCGCCCGCCCTCACGTAGGCGCTCGGTCCGATCCGCGCGTCGCTCTTGAGGCCGCGCTCGACCTCACGCGCATCGGCCCCGACGCGTTCGCACACCGATGCCAACTCGTTGGCGAACGCGACCGATGTCGCGAGGAAGGCGTTGATCGCGTGCTTGGTGACCTCGGCCGATTCCACGCTCACCCACACGATCGACGGCGCGAACGTCCCGATCGCGCGCTCGATCGTCGCGCGCGCCTCTGAATCGCGCACGCCGGCCACGAAACGGTCCGGCGCGCGAAAGTACGCGATCGCGGAGCCCAGCCGCAGGTTCTCCGGGATCGACGCGAAGCGGAAGCGCGCGCTGCCCGCCCGGCGTTCGAGCTCCGCGATGCTGCCGACGGGGAGCTGCGAAGAGACCGCGACGACCGCATCGCCCTCGAACGCAGCGAGAAACGCCGACGCGCGTTCGAGGACCGACGCAACGTCGGGACGGTCGTCGTCGTCGATCGGAGTGTCGTAGCAGATCCACACCAACTCGGCGCCGGTCGCTGCCGCGGCCGAAGCCGCGAAGGTCAGGCGCCCGGCGGCGCGCTCGGCCGCGATCAGCTCGGCGAGCCCCGGTTCGTCGACGGGCAGGCGCCCTTGCGCGATCCCCTCGACCACCTCGGCTTCGTCGATCGCGACCACGTCATGCCCGGCGGCCGCGAGTCCGGCGGCGGTCACGGTGCCCAGGTGCCACAGCCCTACGACGGCGATCTTCACGCGTCGCTCTCCTGCAGCCAGCGCACGGTGCACACGACCGCCTCGCGGATCGTCATCGTGGGCTCCCAGCCCAGTCCGCGCATCCGCGCGCAATCGAGAAAGATGAACGGGTTGTCGCCGATCCAGCCGCGATCGCCACCCCCGAACGAAAGCGCCGGCGTAACGCCGAGCGTCTCGCAGATCCAGCCGACCGAGTCGATGACCTGGCAATACTCGCCGGCCCCGAGATTGTAGACAGCCACCTTTCCCGGCGCCGCGCGCAGCGCGGTCAGCATCGCCTCGATGCAGTCGCCGACGTAGAGGTACGACTTCCGCTGGCGCCCGTCCCCGAGCACGTGCAAGCGGTCCGGGTGCTCTCTGAGCTGTCGGACGAAATCGATGACGTGGCCGTGCGTGTAACGCTCGCCCAGCAGCGAGACGAAGCGAAAGATCAGCGCACGGATCCCGAAACCCTCCGCGTATGCCTGAATGAAGCCCTCCGCGGCGACCTTGGAAGCACCGTAGAGCGAGGTCTGTACCGGCATCGGCGCATCCTCGGGCGTCGGAATGACCGGAGCCTCGCCGTAGACCGAACCGGTCGACGAGAACAGGAAGTCGCGCACGCCGTTGCGCCGCGCGGCTTCGAGGACATTCACGGTCACGACGGTGTTCAGCTCGAGGTCGAGCGTCGGATGCTCCGTGCCGTACCGCACGTCGGCGTTCGCCGCCAGGTGAAAGATCGCGTCTGCACCGCGGGCTGCGTCCAGCGCGAGCTGGGGATCCCGCAGATCGCCCCGGACGAGCTCGAAACTCGGCGCTTCGCACGCCTGCCGCACGAACGCCTCTCGGCCGGTGGAGAAGTCGTCGAGCCCCACCACGTGATGACCGTCCGCCACGAGCCGGTCCACCAGCGTGCTGCCCACGAACCCGGCACAGCCGGTCACGACGTATTTCATACGTTTGGGACCCCTAGTCTCACCGTGCGTCGTGGAACTCCTTGTCCGGCCCGCGCGGGGAACCGCCTCGAGGGCGGACAACAGAACGGGGTGCTACCCGTAGCGATCCCGTGCGGAGGGAAAGGAACGCGAATCTCGGCGATCGCCGGGGGGGTTCCGAAGACGCTGATCCCCGTCGCGGGCGAGCCGTTTCTCGCACATCAGCTCCGCTGGCTTCGTGGCGAGGGCGTGACAACGGTCGTCCTCCTTACCGGCTTGCGCGGTGCAGCGATCCGCGATTTCGCGGGCGACGGCCGCTCGTTCGGTCTGGACGTCCTGTACAGTGAGGAAGGGGACGTGGGGATGGGAACGGCAGGGGCCGTGAAGCGAGCGCTTCCGCTGCTCGGCACAGCCTTCCTCACCGTGTACGGCGACTCGCTGCCGAGCACCGGTCTCGCGGCCGTCGCGGCTGCGCTGACCGCGCCGTACGACGGCGTGATGACGGTCTACCGCAACGACGATCGCGGGCTTCCGAGCAATGTCATAGTTGACGGCGAACGGGTCCGCACGTACGACAAGCAGGCGGCTCCAGGCACGATGACACATATCGATTACGGGATCAATGCGTTTCGCGCCGACGCGTTCGCCGACGTCTCCGACGATCGGCCCGTCGACCTGGCGGAGGTCCACCGCACGATGATCGCACGAGGCACGCTGCGCGCCTTCCCGGTTCTCGAGCCTTGGCACGAGATCGGTTCGCCGGAAGGGTTCGCGGAGACGGAGCGGTTCATCATGGCCCGCTCGGCGGGGGAGAGATCCGTACCATGACGTTCGCGCAGGAATTCCTCGCCGAAGCGAAAGACGTGATCGATCAGATCGATGCGGACGCGATCGAGCGCGTAGTCGCGCAGTTGGCGGCGCTGCGCGCGCGCGAGGGGCGGCTGTTCATCCTGGGCGTCGGCGGTAGCGCCGGCAACGCCTCGCATGCGGTGAACGATTTCCGCAAGCTGGTCGGCATCGAAGCCTACGCTCCGACGGACAACGTCTCGGAGCTGACGGCGCGTACGAACGACGAGGGCTGGGAAACGACGTTCGCGGCATGGCTCAAGGTGAGCAAGCTGCGTTCGACCGACGCCGTTCTCGTGTTCTCGGTCGGAGGCGGCAGCCTCGAGCGAAATGTTTCGCCGAACCTGGTGCGCGCCGTGCAGCACGCCAAAGACGTCGGTGCGGTCGTGCTCGGCATCGTCGGGCGCGACGGCGGGTACACCGCCACGGTGGCTGACGCAACCGTCATCATCCCGACGGTGAACGACGCGCACGTCACGCCGCATTCCGAAGCGTTCCAGGGCGTCGTGTGGCACTGCATCGTTTCCCACCCGTCGCTCAAGGCCAACGCAACGAAGTGGGAGAGCGTCGCCGCGCCGACGGCAGTCTGAGTGCGGCGGGCGGTCTTTCTCGACCGCGACGGGGTTCTCAACGAACCCGTCGTTCGTGACGGCCGTCCGCACCCGCCCGCCACCGCCGACGCTCTCGTCATCTGCGAGGGCGCACTGCGGGCCGTGCAAGCACTGCGCGAAGGCGGCTTCGCGCTGATCGTCGTCTCCAACCAACCCGACATCGCCCGGGGGACGGCCGCACCGGCCGAGGTCGACGCCATCAACGAGCGGCTGCGCGGCCTGCTGCCGCTCGACGACGTTCTGGTCTGCCCCCATGACGACGCGGATGGGTGCGACTGCCGCAAACCGAAGCCCGGGCTCCTGCGGCGGGGCGCCCGCCTGCACCAGATCGACCTGACGCGCAGCTACCTCGTCGGAGATCGCTGGCGCGACATCGAAGCCGGCAAAGCGGCCGGATGCACGACGATCTTCATCGATCGCGGCTACGCCGAACGTGCACCCTCCGCGCCCGACGTCCGCGTCGCTTCGATCGCGCAGGCGGCGGAGTGGATCATCACGCATGCGAGGAATACTATGCACGTGCTCGACGCCGCAACCGACCCCGCCGCCGTCTCCGTCTCGGCCCTCAAGGTCAAGCTGTTCGCCGACGGCGCCGATCTCGACGGTATCGCGAAGCTGGCAGCCGACCGCAGCATCGCCGGATTCACGACCAATCCGACGCTGATGCACAAGGCTGGGATCGGCGACTACGAAGCGTTCGGCCGGCGGGCGCTCGAGATCGTCGGCGACCGCCCGATCTCGTTCGAAGTGTTCGCCGACGAGCAGGCGGAGATGCTGCGCCAGGCGCGCAAGCTGGCGAGCTGGGGCGAGAACGTCTACGTGAAGATCCCGGTGAGCGACACGAAGGCGGCGCCGACCGACGAGGTCGTGCGCGAGCTCACGCGTGACGGCGTGCGGCTCAACGTGACGGCGCTCATGACCGAGTCCCAGGTGCGCCGCGTCGTCGATGCCCTCGCCGGGACGCCCGGTGCCTACGTCTCGGTTTTCGCCGGGCGCATCGCCGACACCGGACGCGATCCCGTCCCGATGATGCGCCGCAACGTCGCGCTCTGCGAGTCGCAGCCGAACGTCGAGCTGATCTGGGCGAGCCCGCGCGAACTCCTCAACGTGTTCCAGGCAGACGCGGCCGGCGTGCACGTCATCACGGCGACGCACGACATCCTTGCGAAGCTCTCGCTGGTCGGGAAAGATCTCGCCGAA
Source organism: uncultured candidate division WPS-2 bacterium (assembly GCA_937910425.1). Classification (GTDB taxonomy): domain Bacteria; phylum Vulcanimicrobiota; class Vulcanimicrobiia; order Vulcanimicrobiales; family Vulcanimicrobiaceae; genus Vulcanimicrobium. The sequence goes on along the minus strand of CALEOJ010000361.1, from coordinate 3,319 downwards.
TACTCGCTCGACACGGTGAAGATGTTCCACCGCGACGCCGCGGCGGCGGGTTTCACGCTGTAGCGGGCGCCCCGCCGGATCCTTCGGCGGCAGCGGATCCTCGACCACGGCCGCGACCGAGCGACGTCGCGCACGCGAGCAGCGCGAACGTGTGGCCGACGGCGATCGTCTGCAGCAGATCGGCCGCCGTCCGGTGCCGCATCACGACCGCGGCGATCTCGCCGAGCGTGACGCAGGTCAGCGGCACGACGAAGGCCATCCTGCCGCGCGCGATGTTGTAGGTCGCGACGATGTTCGCGAGCGAGAGCATCGCGATCGCGTACACGTACGGCACGAGGTACGCCGCGGCGGCGCGAAAGACGCCCGAGGCGATCGTCACGACGACCAGCTCCGGGAACCGCGCAAAGAGCGCGATCGTCGCGGCCGCGATCGCCAGCGCGACGCCGAATGCCTGCAGAAAGAGCACGCGCGTCCGCTCGCCGCGCGCCGACCGTCCCGCGGCCTGCGGCAGAAGGACGGTCGGGACGAACGCGATCACCGCGTACAGCGCGCGGCTCGCGAGCGCCGCGGCGCCGTAGAGGCCGACGGTGTGCGGGTCGAGGTATCGCTTCGCCAGCACGACGTCGTAGAAGATCAGCACGTTCACGCAGAAGACCGCCAGCGCGGTGGGGGCCGAGGTTCGCACGAGCGCACGCAGCGAGAGCGGGATCGCCACGCCGCGCCGGTGCGGCGCCGCGGCGAAGAACGCGTACGCTCCCGCGGCGACGTAGCCGAGGGCGGTGCCGCCGATCGCGCCGCGCAAACCCGCGACGAGCCCGAGCGTGGGCGCGAAGACCGCCTTGCCCAGCGCCTCCGCGATCATCGAGATCGCGAACGGTCCGAACGCCGACGTCCCTTGCAACAGGCCCCGCAGGAACGGGAGCGCGATCGCGCCGCACAGCGAGAGGCCGGCTAGAACGATCAGCATCGGATCGGCGACGTGCAAGAACCGCGCGAGCGGGACCGATACGGCGGCGAGCGCCGCGCCGGCGGCCAGCGAGACGATCACCGTGACCCGGTCGACGAAACGTGCCAGCCCGGCAAGCCGTTCGCCGTCGAACGCGAGGTCGCTGGCCAGCTTGGCGACGACCATCTGCGCGATCAGCGCCGGCGAGCTCAGGATGAGCACGATCGCGAGGAGCGAGGAGAACGTCCCGTACGCCTCGACCCCGAGCACGCGGCTGACCAGCGTATAGAAGACGTAGCCGAGGACGTTCGCCGCCATGATACCGACGAACGTGATCCCGGCGTGCGCCGCCACCGTGGAGCGTCCGGTCGCGCGCGCCGGCTGGGCGAGTGGTTCGGCGGCGATCTTCTTCACAGGCGCAGCCCGAAATCTTCCGCATCGACGGTGAGGTTCGGATTGTAGTACGGGTCGCGCGCCGCGAAGGCAGGCCAGCGCTTCCGGATCGCGCCCACCTCGTCCATCGCGCGCGCTACCTTCGCCGGCGTGTCGTCGCCGCCGCGGCTCTTCGATTCGTAATGGTACAACTTCGCGTGCGGCACGAACACGTTGCGGTAGCCTGCGCGGTGCAGCTTCAAACAGAGATCGACGTCATTGTACGAGACGGCGAGAGACTCGTCGAGCCCGCCGGCCTCGAAGTACTTGCGTTTCTCCACCATGAGACAGGCGCCGGTCACGGCGAGATAGTTCGTGTCGAGCTCGAGTGCGCCGTGATACCCCTGGGTGTTCGAGGGCAGGAAACGGTGCGCGTGTCCCGCCAACCCCAAGATCCCCAGCACGATCCCGCCGTGTTGGACCGTGCCGTCCGGGTACAGCAGCAGCGCCCCGACTGCGCCGATGGCGGCCCGACGCGCCTGTCCGAGCATCGCTTCCACCCAGTCGGGCGCGATCACCTCGGTGTCGTTGTTGAGCAGCACCAAGTACGGCGCGCCCGTCGCACGCGCCGCCTCGTTGTTGAGCCGTGAGTAGTTGAACGGCGAGGGATCGCGCAGAACGCGAAAGTGGTCCGGCCGGCGGCGCTCCCATGTCGCGAGAAGGTCGAGTGTCGCCGAGTCGCGGCTGCCGTTGTCGACGACCAGAACTTCGAACTCGGCGTACGCCGTGCGCTCGAAGATCGACGCGATGCACGGTCCGAGCAGGTCGGCCCGATCGCGCGTGGGGATGATCACACACACGCGTTCGTCGCCGGGTACGGCAAACCGCACGTCGACGCCGCACTCGACGACGTGCAGGCTCGCCGTCTCGTCCCGCCGGCGCAGCGCTACCTCGACGGCGAGCGCGAGATCGGCCTCGCGCACGATGTTGCCGACATGGCGGTGGCACAGGACCTGCGACACGTGGACGACGCGATCGGTCAGCTCGGTGACGCGCAGCAGCGCCTCGTACCACTTCGCGCTCTCGAAGACGTCGCGCACGCCGCCGGCCCGCTCCAGCAGCTCGCGGCGCATCACGCAGATGCGGCCGACGTAGTCGCGGGTCAGAAAAGTCTCGGGAGACCAGTCGGGCTTGAACCACGGGTCGCTCGGAACGCTGCGGTCGTCGATGCGGTCCTCATCGGAATACACGACGTCGGCGTCATGCTGCAGCGCGAGCGCCAGCTCGAACAGCGCGTGCGCGTCCAGCCGGTCGTAGGGGTCGAGCGCGCCGACGACGTCCGCCTCCCCAAAACGATCGCCGCCGGCCGGAACGATCGTGATGCGCAGGTCTTCGGAGCTCAAGGTCCGCAGCTCCGAGGCTCCGGACGCGTCGGGCGGTGCGTCGAGGAGGACGGACGCGGTCCAGCGCTCGTACACCTGGTCGCGCAGCGACCGCAGCGTCGAGGCGACACCGTCGGTCCCCCGCCCGCGCGCATCGATCACCAGACCGAACGCGATCGCTTTGGGCAGTAAGCGGGTCATCGCGCGCATGCGTTCGACGTCCTCGCCGCGTAGGCGGTGGTGTTCGCGGAACAGCTGATACGGGTCGCCGAGCGCGGCGAGCTCGACCTCGCGCACGTCACCCTCGGAGATCCGGACCGGATCGTCGGCCGGCCCGATCCCGAAGCGCCGTTTCGTCGCGAACCACACGTCGCGCAGCCGCCAGAACCGGCTGACGCGCATCGCCTCGATCGTGCGCCGCTGCCGCTGCACCAGCGGGTACAAATAGGCGACCTGCGCGAGCAGCTCGTCGCGCGAGCGGCCGTCTTCGAGCGCGCCGAGCCCGTCGATCGCCTCCGAGGTTCGCGCAGCGACACGCCGCCAGCCGCCGCGCGTCTCGACGTAGGCGGTCCCCGCCCGCGCGAGCACGCCGAGCGCGTCGTCGCTTGGCAGCGCGAGG